>JASBUE010000068.1 GCA_030148045.1 Candidatus Tenderia sp. | reverse complement strand
TTGTTCTCGGCCAGGTCGATCTCGGGAAACTTTTCCATGATCCCGGAGAGCCCGATCACCTCCTCCACCGTGGCATCAGGCGGCACCTCCAGCGAGACGATCAACTGTGTATCCGGTCGCGCGAAGGCCACCTCAACCTTTATTTTATTATCGTTTTCCGTAGACATCCGCGGCTCTTTTGACAAATGCATCCATCATTGTATTGGCGACCTGATTAAACACGGGCCCGATGGTCAGGCCCAGCAATTTGCTGGAAAACTCGAACTCCAGCAACAGGGAGATCTTGCTGGCCTGTTCATCCAGAGCATCGAATTGCCAGAAACCTTCGAGATGATGAAACGGTCCCTCTTCCAGGCGCACCTCGATCATCTTGTTTTTCTGTATCCGATTGGCGGTGGTGAAAGACTTCTCGATGCCGCCCTTGCTCAGCTCGATAGCACCGCGCACCAGGTCCTCGTCACGGCTCAGCACCCGGCTGGATTTGCACCAGGGCAGAAACTCCTGATAGGCATCGATGTCGTCCACCAGGGCGAACATCTCCGCGGCGGAATAAGGAAGCAGAGCGTTACGGTTAATGGTCTTCATATTAACTTCCCAACACTGTCGTCAACCACCCCAGCAAACCGGTGGCCTCGAGAAATACGATAATTACCGCGACGGGGGTCAGATAACGTACCAGGAAGCGCCACAGGCGGTAACCAAAATGGTCACCCATGCGCAGTTCATCCTGCGTCGCCTCCTTGGTCATGACCCAACCGGCAAAGACGGCGATAAACAACCCACCCAGGGGCAACATGATATTGGCGGTAAGGTAGTCGAGCAAGTCGAAAAAGGTTTTGTCGTACACGGTATAACCGGACCAAAGATTGAATGACAGCACCGTCCCGAGCCCCACGAACCAGGTCACAATGCCGGCGCCGATACTGGCCGCACTGCGTTTCATACCCTTGTTCTCCACCAGCCAGGTGATAGCGGGCTCAATCAGCGAAATCGCGGAACTCCAGGCGGCGAACACCACCAGCACGAAAAACAGGGTGCCAAAAAAGACGCCGCCGGTCATTTGCCCGAAGGCGATGGGTAGGGTGACGAAGATCAGCCCCGGCCCGGCGCCGGGCGCCAGGCCGTTGGCGAAGACAATGGGAAAGATGGCCATGCCCGCCACCAGCGCCACCAGGGTATCGGCCGCAGCGATGAGAAAGGTGGTCCCGGCGATGGAGGCCTTTTGCGGCACGTAGGAACCGTAAATCATAATCGCCTCCATCCCCAGGCTCAGGGTGAAAAAGGCGTGCCCCATGGCGATCAGGACGCTGTCACCGCTGAGCTTGTCGAAGTCGGCATCGAAAAGAAAATCCAGCCCTTGTGCAAAAGCACCGGTATTGAGCGCATAGCCCAGCAGGATCAACAGCAGCATGAACAATGCCGGCATCAGGAAACGGATCGCCTTTTCCAGCCCGTGACGCACGCCACGCGCCACCACCACCATGGTCATCACCATGAAGATGGTATGCCAGGCCAGCAGGCTTTCGGGCGAAGCCAAAAGATTATCGAAGATAGTGCCGACCTCCTCGGCGGAGGCGCCTGAGAACACCCCAAAGGCGGTACGGAACACATAGGAGAGCGCCCAGCCTGCAATCACGCTGTAATAAGAGAGAATCAAGAACCCCGCCAACACGCCGGACCAGCCCAGATACTTCCAGTGCGGGCTATGCTTGGCCTCCTCGGCCAGCACCGCCATGGTGTTGATGGGGCTCCGACGACCACGCCGCCCCAGCAACACCTCGGCCATCATAATGGGGATGCCGATAGCGGCGATACAGACCAGATAGACCAGCACGAAGGCACCGCCGCCGTTTTCACCGGCGATGTAGGGAAACTTCCAGATATTCCCGAGCCCCACGGCGGACCCGGTGGCCGCCAGGACAAACACCCAGCGTGACGACCACTGCCCGTGCATACTGCTGCGCCGCTGTGCCATTCATGCTCTCCTTACTAGCCATTTTTATCCGCTGGCGACCCGATCGGACTATTGTCCGCAAAATACCCCCAAGCCTCAACTCGCCGGGCCGGAAATCGCGCTAAAAACTTACATTTACCGGCGGTCTGGCTCTATAATTGCCGCCATGGCAAAAAAATCCAAGAAACAGGACAAAAGACCCTCTCCCACCATCGCCCTCAACAAAAAGGCCAAGCACGACTTTTTCATCGAGGATAAATTCGAGGCCGGCATCGCCCTGGAGGGCTGGGAGGTCAAAAGCCTGCGCGCCGGGCGCGTGCAGATGCGTGACAGCTATGTCTTGATCAAGAACGGCGAGGCGTTCTTGATCGGCACCCTGATTACACCCCTGCCCACCGCCTCCACTCACATCCAGCCCGATGCCAGGCGCACCCGCAAGCTGCTGCTCAACCGGCGCGAGCTGGATCGCCTGATCGGTGCCGTGGAACGCCAGGGCTACACCGTCGTGCCCGTTGCCCTGTATTGGAAAAACAACCTGGTGAAGGTCGAGATCGGCCTGGCCAAGGGCAAACAGCAACACGACAAGCGCGCCACCCTCAAGGAGCGCGACTGGGCGCGCGAGAAGCAGCGCATCCTCAAACGAGGCTGAGTGCGCCGGGCGGGCACCGCCCGCCGTCATCTACCTGTCATATTGTCGGGCTATCCTCGCCAAGGTGATCTCGCTTGATGCATTTGACGGATGGGCCACCATGGACTCGACCGCCACCCACCTGCCTGCGCCGGACCTGGCTGCCCGGGTGGCCGAGCTATGCCACTGCATCGAACACGACGCCCAACGGATACTGACCCAGTACGGCGCCACCACTCCGGCAAACAAAAGCGCCAAGAACCTCGCCCACTATCTCGCCCTGCGGCGCCACGACTTGAGAGCATTACAAGAGCGGCTGGCCGAGGCCGGCGTCTCCTCCCTGGGGCGCTGCGAAGCCCACACCATGCACACCCTGAACCAGGTCGCCGGCATCTTGCGTCATGTCCCTGCCACGCGGCAGGACGCACCATCCCTGCATGGGGCCCCGGCTTATCAAGAAGGCCGCGCCCTGCTGGCTCAACACAGCGCCCGCCTGTTCGGCCCGCCGCGGGCCGCGCGCAAAACGCGCATCATGGTGACCTTGCCCAGCGAAGCCGCCGACGACCCGCGTCTGGTGAGTGACCTGTTGGCCGCCGGCATGGACTGCGCCCGCATCAACTGCGCCCATGACGACGCCCGGTCATGGGGAGGCATGATCGACCACTTGCGCCGCGCCATCGAGCAAAGCGGCAAACCCTGCGCCATCCTGATGGACTTGGCGGGACAGAAGATCCGCACCCACCTCGCCCCAGGGCGCGACAAGCTGCGCCTGTTTCTCGACGATGGCCTGCTGCTGGCGCGCGACCCTGCGGCGGCACCCGCGGAGATCAAGGCCGTCGGTTGCTCCCACCCCCAACTCATCGACACCCTTCGGGCCGATCAGTGGGTCTGGTTCGACGACGGCAAGTTGGGCGCCTTAGTGGAGCGGGTGGATGCACACGGCGCCTGGCTGCAGGTGGTCCACGCCCGGCCCAATGGCGTCAGATTGCGCGGCGACAAGGGCATCAACCTGCCTGACACCCACATCCAACTCCCCTGCCTGACCGCCAAGGACCTGGAAGATCTGGACTTCATCTGCCGCCATGCCGACCTGGTGGGCTTCTCCTTCGTGCAAAGCGGCGCCGACATGCAGACCCTGATGCAGGCCCTGGAACAACGTAATGCCGGCCACCTGGGCATCGTCGCCAAGATCGAGACCCGCAGCGCGGTGAAAAACCTGCCCGAGATCCTGCTCAGCGCCCTGGACCGCTTTCGCCTCGGGGTGATGATCGCCCGCGGCGACCTGGCGGTAGAGCTGGGCGGGGTGCGCATGGCCGAAATCCAGGAGGAGCTGCTGTGGCTGTGCGAGGCGGCCCACGTGCCCGTGGTCTGGGCCACCCAGGTGCTGGAAACCCTGACCAAAAAGGGCTTTTCCAGCCGCCCGGAACTCACCGATGCCGCCATGTCGGGACGCGCCGAATGTGTCATGCTCAACAAAGGGCCCTACATCCTCAACGCCGTCGCCACCCTGCACGCCATCCTGGTACGCATGCAGGACCACCAACAGAAAAAACAGTCCCATCTGCGCGCGCTGCACTGGTAAAAATCCCACTGGCCGGGAACTTTGTCCTCGCGTACAATGTCTTATCTTCGTAACCGAGGGGGCGACATGGCTTCGACGTGGATCGCGAAACCCAAGGTGCATGCCGAGGTGCGGATACCCTCGTAAAACCATTCGCAAATTCATAGTTGCCAACGAAGACAACTACGCACTCGCCGCTTAAAACCCGGTAGGGTGCCCTCGGCCCAATGTGTGCTTGTACGCTTGGTCAACCGGGGTCGACTCATACAAGCTCGCGATGAAGCACGTTTGGGGCGGATTCGTTAAAACCTAAACCAAACTCGCTGTTGGTTTTCCCTGCCCGTCGGGTAGCCCGCAGTTAAATGAATAGCCCGGGATAAGCATGTAGAGCCGAAGGCAGAGGATTTGCGGACGCGGGTTCAATTCCCGCCGCCTCCACCAAATAAAACGAGGGTTGCCGACAGGCAGCCCTTTTTTATTTGGTGGAGGCGGTGGCGTGGATGAGAGCCCGCGTTCTGCGGGTTGCCGTAGCGAAGCGTAGGTACACTTAATGAAGCCCGAAGGGATTCTAAGTGCCGATTCCCGCCGCCTCCACCAATATTAAGCCCTGTGCCGCCGCCGGCACAGGGCTTTATTATTTCTGGAATGCAGCTTCTCAAGGCATTTTACAGCCCGGCTTTTGCGTCACCACCCGATAGTACCGCATGGCCGCCTCCACCCCGGCCTGCAACTGGTCGATGCGTGTTTCATAGGATGGATGGGTGGAGAGGAATTCGGGCGGCGCTTCACCGCCCGCCTTGCCCATGTTCCGCCACAGGGTAACACTGGCGCGCGGATCGAAGCCGGCCTTGGCCATCAGGACCTGGCCGATCTCGTCGGCCTCGCTCTCGTGCACGCGGCTGAAGGGCAATAACACACCCACCTGTGCCCCCACCCCCAACAGTCCCATGGCCTGTTGACGATAGGCGGTGTTGTTGGACGCCATCCAGTCCTCCAACAACGCCAGGGTCTGATTGACCGCCAGGTTTTGCGAGACACGCTCGTTAGCGTGCTGAGCCAGCACGTGGGCCACCTCGTGCCCCATCATCGCCGCCAGCTGGTCCGGCGTTTCCGCGACCGACAACAGCCCCTGGTAAACACCGATCCGGCCGCCGGGCAGGGCGAAGGCGTTGACCACCTCTTCATCGAACACCACCACCTCCCAGTCGCTGCTGTACTGCTGCACCTGCGGCAGGGTAGTGATGGCATCGGCCACGCATTGCACGTACTGATTGACGGCCGGATCGTCAACCCGGGGCGTCTCCTGTTTCAGCTGCTGGAAGGACTGCATCCCCATGGAGATCATCTGCGACTCGGGCATAAAGGCCAGCTGCTTGCGCCCGGTGGGGGAAACGGCGCAGGCGGTCAGGATCAGCAGCAATAACAGCAGAAACAGTTTAGTTTTCACGGTCAGTCCTCCAATTCTTCATCAACTATAGCCGCCTCCGGCGACAGACAAAACCCGTGTTGCAGTGGACATGGGACCACTATCCACGTAAGGTTAAAGCGCACATCAACAATAACAATGCGGAGGAGATAACAGTGAAGTTGAGGGCATTCATCCTGTCTTTGTTCATCCCCCTGAGCCTGGCGCTGCAGACCGCCACGGCGGCCACGGTCACGATTCAGCAAATGGCGGAAGTCCTGCTGAATATGGAAACCGCACCCGCGGCACCGCAGCGCGAGGTGCTTAAGCAGATCGCCGCCAGCACCAACGTCACCGCCAACGAACAGGCCCTGGCCAAGGCTATGTTGAACCTGAACGGCACGGTGAAAGCGGAGGACAAAGACCTGGTCTGGGGCGTGTTGCGCGACGTCGGCGCCTTCGAGGGCGAAAAGGAGCTGGCCAAGATCCTCAACCAATTCAACACCACGGCCAGTCCGGAGCTGAGCCAGCGGTTGCAAAAACTGCTGCCGCCCAAACCGAAGGCGGAACAAGCGCCCAAGGCCCCGCCTGAACAAGCATCCGGCGATCCGGCCCAATAAAGCCGGGCCCACGAGAAATCAACAGGAGCCCTCCCAGCCGAGGGCTTTTTTTTTGCCCGAATTCACTGGCAAAATATCCGGGTATTGCCTTGCATTTGGGGCCCATCTCTGGTGAGATAGCGTACCCTACCAATTTAGTCAGTTATTACGAGAAGTCGATGAGCGGGGAGGACCACGCTGCGCACAAGGATCGTCTGATCCAGGCGCTAAGACAATTGCTGCCCGATGAGGCGGTATTGACCGAACCTGAAGAGCTGCGCCCCTTCGAATGCGACGGCCTGTCCATCTATCGGCGCCTGCCCATGGTGGTGGCGCTGCCGGAAACGGTCGCGCAGGTGCGCACCATCATGCGTCTCTGCCACCAGCTCAAGGTGCCGGTGATCGCCCGTGGCGCGGGCACCGGCCTGTCTGGCGGCGCCCTGCCGCTGGAAAACGGCCTGCTGCTCAGCCTGGCCAAGTTCACTAAGATTCTCGACATCGATGCGCGCAACGCCATGGCCACAGTGCAGCCCGGCGTGCGCAACCTGGCCATCTCCGAGGCCGCCGCGCCGCACAATCTCTACTACGCTCCGGACCCCTCCTCCCAGATCGCCTGCACCATCGGCGGCAACGTGGCGGAGAACTCCGGCGGCGTGCACTGCCTCAAGTACGGCCTGACGGTGCACAATATCCTGCAACTCAAGATCATCACCGTGGAGGGCGAACTGGTCACCATCGGCGCC
This sequence comes from Candidatus Tenderia sp., assembly GCA_030148045.1. Classification (GTDB taxonomy): domain Bacteria; phylum Pseudomonadota; class Gammaproteobacteria; order Tenderiales; family Tenderiaceae; genus Tenderia. Next base: position 47,667 of record JASBUE010000068.1, on the reverse strand, counting down.
GAGACCCTGGATAGCCCCGGCTACGATCTGCTGGCGCTGATGACCGGTTCCGAGGGCATGCTGGGCGTCATCGTCGAAGTCACAGTAAAACTCCTGGCGCGGCCGGAACGGGCCCAGGTGGTGCTGGCCGCCTTCGACGACGTGGGCAGGGCGGGCGAGGCGGTGGGCGCCATCATCGCCGCCGGCATCATCCCCGCCGGCCTTGAGATGATGGACAAACTGGCCGTCCAGGCGGCGGAGGATTTCGCCCATGCCGGCTATCCGCGCGACGCCGAGGCGATTCTGCTGTGCGAACTGGACGGCACCAACGCCGAAGTCTCGGAACAGATCATGACCGCGCGCCGGATCCTTAAGGAAAGCGGCGCCATCGAGGTGCGCACCGCCCGCGACGAGGCCGAGCGCCAGCTGTTCTGGAAGGGACGCAAGTCGGCCTTCCCCGCCGTGGGCCGCATCGCCCCCGATTACTACTGCATGGACGGCACCATCCCGTGCCGCCAACTGCCCAGGGTGCTGCACCGCATCAGCGAGCTGTCGCGGGAGTACCAGCTGCCGGTGGCCAACGTCTTCCACGCCGGTGACGGCAACCTGCACCCGCTGATCCTGTTCGACGCCAACCAGCCCGGCGAGCTGGAGCGCACCGAGGCGTTCGGCCGCAAAATTCTGGAACTGTGCGTCGACGTGGGCGGCACCATCACCGGCGAGCACGGCGTGGGTATGGAGAAGATCGATCAGATGTGCGTCCAGTTCCAGAGCGCGGAACTGAGCCAGTTTCACGCCGTCAAGGCCGCTTTCGATCCCGACGGACTGCTCAACCCGAGCAAGGCCGTGCCCACCCTGCACCGCTGCGCCGAATTCGGCGCCATGCACGTCCACAAGGGCCAGCTGCCCCACCCCGAGCTGGAGCGTTTCTGATGACGGAAGATAATATCGGCGCACGGCTGCAGGACCAGGTGCGGCAGGAGGCGCAGGAGAAACGCGGTCTGAATATCGTCAGCGGTGGCAGCAAGACCATGCTCGGCCGCAGGCCCGCAGGTGATGTGCTGGCGGTGAGCGGCCATCGTGGCATTGTCGATTACGACCCGCGCGAGCTGGTGCTCAGCGCCCGCGCCGGCACACCGTTGGCCGAAATCGAACAAACCCTGGCGGACAACAACCAGATGCTCGCCTTCGAGCCGCCACACTTCGGCGACCACGCCACCCTGGGCGGCACCATCGCCTGTGGTCTCTCCGGGCCGCGCCGCCCATACGCCGGCGCGGCGCGCGATTTCGTACTCGGCTGCCGCCTGCTCAACGGCAAGGCTGAGATCCTGCGCTTCGGCGGCCAGGTGATGAAGAACGTGGCCGGCTACGATATCTCGCGCCTGATGGCCGGCGCCTGGGGCACCCTGGGCGTGCTGCTGGAAGTGAGTTTAAAAGTATTGCCCCGCCCCGCCGCTGTGACCACCCTGTATCACGAATGCAGCGCCGCGGATGCCATCACACTCATGAGCGGCCTGCTGGGCAAGGCCCTGCCTGTCGACGCCGCCTGCTACTACAAGGGACAGTGCTATCTGCGCCTGGCCGGCAGCGAACGGTCGGTCCATGAGGCGCGACGCAAACTGCCCGGCGATGCGCTCAGTCCGCGCAGTCACTTCTGGCAACGGCTGGGCGAGCAGCAACTATCGTTTTTCAACGGCGACAAGCCACTCTGGCGCATCGTGGTGAAACCGGACACACCACCGCTCGCCCTCGGCGGCGAATGGCTGTTTGATTGGGGCGGCGCGCAGCGCTGGCTGTTCAGCGACAATGATGCACAACAGATTCGCGGCGTGGTGCAACAACACGGCGGCCACGCCACCATGTTTCGCGGCGGCGACCGTGACGGCGAGGTGTTCCAGCCGCTGGCCGAACCGCTGCGCCTGCTGCACCAGCGTTTGAAAACAAGTTTCGACCCACAGGGGATTTTCAATCCCGGCCGGATGTACGCAGAGTTGTAATCATGCAGACCCAGATCGATCCCGCATTAAAACAAAACGACGAGGTCGCCGAGGCCGACGCTATCCTGCGCTCTTGTGTGCACTGCGGCTTCTGCACCGCCACCTGCCCCACCTATCAATTACTGGGTTCGGAACTGGACGGGCCGCGCGGCCGCATCTATCTCATCAAGGATCTGCTCGAAGGCAAAGAGACCACGGACAAGACGCGCCTGCACCTGGACCGCTGCCTCACCTGCCGCGCCTGCGAGACCACCTGCCCCTCGGGCGTGCGCTACGGGCGCCTGGTGGAGATCGGACGCAAGCTGGTGGAGGAAAAAACCGAGCGGCCCCTGGGCGAACGCATGTTGCGCACCGCTTTGCTGGAAGTGTTGCCCGATACCAAGCGTTTCAATCTGGCGCTCAAGGCCGGGCGTCTGGTGAGACCGCTGCTGCCGGCCAACTTAAAGAAAAAGCTGCCGCCGCAAAAGACGGCCGCACCCAGGCCCGCGACCCAACACGCCCGCCGCATGCTGACCCTGGAGGGTTGCGTACAAGCGCTCACCGCCCCCAACACCAATGCCGCCGCGGCAAGGGTGTTGGACCGGCTGGGCATCTCGCTCATCAGCGCGCCGCGGGCCGGCTGCTGTGGCGCCGTCAATCAGCATCTGTCAGACCTGGACACCGCCAAACAGCGCATGCGCAACAACATCGACGCCTGGTGGCCCGATGTGGAAGACGGCGTCGAGGCCATCGTACTCACCGCCAGCGCCTGCGGCCTGATGGTGAAGGAGTACGGCGAGGTATTGAAGAATGATCCCGTCTACGCCGGCAAGGCCCTGCACATCAGCAACATGGCGCGCGACCTGAGCGAGGTGCTGCGCGACGAGGATCTGAGTGAATTCAAGCATGTCGGCAAGGGCGTCAAGGCGGCCTATCATTCCTCCTGTACCTTGCAGCACGGCCAGCAGCTGGGCGGTACGGTGGAATCGATTCTGGCGCGCTGCGACTATGAACTGACCCCGGTGCCCGACAGTCATCTATGCTGCGGCGCGGCCGGCACCTACACTATTTTGCAACCCGAGTTGTCGCGGCAACTGCTGCACAACAAACTCGGCGCCCTCGAAGGTGGCGGACCGGACGTAATCGCCACAGCCAATGTGGGCTGCCAACTGCATCTGGAAAGTGAGGCGCGGTTCCCTGTGAAACACTGGATAGAATTATTGGATTTTAAATAAACCACGGGGGACACGGGGGCATTTGAATCCCGTCACATTTCCCCGAGCCCCCGTGTCCCCCGTGGTTAAATAAAAAGTGGTCAAATCAAACGCAAAAGAGAGAGAAGCACCATGACGACAAAATCGTTTCATCCCCCGCAACGCACCCTGATGGGTCCGGGTCCCTCGGACGTCAATCCGCGCATTCTGGAGGCTATGTCGCGCCCCACCATCGGCCACCTCGATCCCGTCTTCGTCGCCATGATGGACGAGATGAAGGAGCTGCTGAAATATGCATTCCAGACCAAGAACGAACTCACCATGCCGGTCTCGGCACCCGGCTCCGCCGGCATGGAGACCTGCTTCGTCAATCTGGTCGAGCCGGGCGACAAGGTCATCGTCTGCCAAAACGGCGTCTTCGGCGGCCGCATGAAAGAGAACGTGGAACGTTGCGGCGGCACCGCCGTGATGGTCGAGGACGACTGGGGCAAGGCGGTAGACCCCAACAAGCTGGAAGAGACGCTCAAGTCCAACCCCGATGCCAAGATCGTCGCCTTCGTCCACGCCGAGACCTCGACCGGCGCCCAGTCTGACGCCAAGACCTTGGTGGAGATCGCCCACCAGCACGACTGTCTCACCATCGTCGATGCCGTCACCTCCCTGGGCGGCACGCCGGTGCGGGTGGACGAGTGGCATATCGACGCCATCTACTCCGGTACGCAGAAGTGTTTGTCATGCACGCCCGGCCTGTCGCCGGTGAGCTTCAGCGAGCGCGCCCTGGAGAAGGTGCGCAATCGTCCGTCGAAGGTGCAAAGCTGGTTTCTCGACCTCAATCTGGTGATGGGTTATTGGGGCGGTGAAGGCAAGCGCGCCTACCATCACACCGCGCCCATCAACGCCCTCTACGGCCTGCACGAGGCGCTGGTGATCCTGAAAGAGGAAGGGCTGGAAAACGCCTGGGCGCGTCACACCAAGCACCACCAGGCGCTGCGCGCCGGTCTTGAGGCCATGGGGCTCAACTTCGTGGTCCACGAAGAGGAACGCCTGCCCCAGCTCAACGCGGTCACCATCCCCGAGGGCGTGGACGACGCCGCCGTGCGCGCCACCCTACTGAACGACTATTCACTGGAGATCGGCGCCGGGCTCGGTGCCATGGCGGGCAAGGTGTGGCGTATCGGCCTGATGGGTCATGCCTGTAACGCCCGCAACGTCTACCTATGTCTCAATGCCCTGGACGACGTGCTGGGACGCATGAAGGCGCCGGTTGAACGCGGCGTGGAGGTGGCGGCGGCGCAGCGGGTGCTGGCCGGTTAAAACGGCCACACTTTCGGCCGGCACAACGGGCCTTGGCGGCAGGCCCCATTTTTTGTGCCTAACGGTGAACACGCCACCGGCTTAAAGCCGGTGGCGTGTTCACAGGTCAAGCTGAGAGCCATGAATTATAAATCCGGCCATGCCGAAATAGATGCCGACAGTTTGGCGCTTTACCTGGGCGCCAAGTTTTAATTAAAGGGTGAGACCCGTGTCTGACAAAATCCTGATCTGCACCGACCTGGACCGTACCCTCCTACCCAACGGTGATCCCCCCGAATCGCCCGCGGCAAGACGCCTGTTCGCCCAACTGGCAAAACGACCCGAGGTGGATGTCGCCTATGTCACCGGCCGCCACAAGGCGCTGGTGCTCGACGCCATCGATGAATTTCAACTCCCCACGCCCGATTACGTCCTGGGGGATGTAGGCAGCACCATCTATGAAATCCAATCAGGCGAATGGCAGCTCTGGGATGATTGGCAACAGGAGATTGCCCCCTGCTGGGCCGGCTACACTCATGACCGGCTGGCGGCGCTGTTCACCGACATGAATCTACTCAGGCAACAGGAGACGGAAAAACAGAATACCTTCAAGCTGAGTTATTACGTACCGGAAGACTGCGATGTGGACGGCCTGCTGACAGAGATGCAACAGCGCCTGCGGCAACACAACATCCGCGCCAGCCTGATCTGGAGCGTCGACGATCTGGAGCATGTGGGCCTGCTGGACCTGCTGCCCGAAAACGCCACCAAGCTGCACGCCATCGAGTTCCTGAGGAAACAAAAAGGCTACGCCCACGACACGACCCTGTTCGCCGGCGACAGTGGCAACGACCTGGCCGTGATGGCCAGTTCAGTCAACTCCGTACTTGTCGCCAATGCCCGGGACGATGTACGCAAACAGGCCGAACAGCAGGCAGCGCAAAACCACAACCGCGAACACCTTTATCTGGCCCGGGGAAATTTTCTGGGCATGAACGGCAACTACAGCGCCGGGATCCTGGAAGGGCTGGTCCATTTCATGCCGTGGACCGAAACCTGGTTTGATCTCGCCGAGGATCGATAACCGGTCATCGATCTGACGCATGCACCGGCCCTCAGCCACCCATCAAAGATCGTCGTCGAGCAGGTCGTCGGACCAGTCCTCGCCCAGCTGTTGCCGCAACAGCTTGCGCTCCCGCAGGCGCTCAAGTTTACGGCGCGCCTCGAGCTTGCTCAGACCGCCGCCGGGTGGAGTGACCGCTTCTTCGGTCGCATCCTTGTCCAGGACTTCATCATCGTCAGAGATCAGATTATCTTCATCGTCATCATCACGCATACGTCTCTCCTGCCGCTTACTTGCGAGACAAATCTCAGACCTTCCCGGGAGACGGCGGTTCCCAACCAGAATACGCCCGGATTCGGCGCAGGTTTTATAAGGCAGAACAGGGAATTTCACAATATGTTTTTTACACTTTTTTACCGCCCTGGATCAGGACGTTACGGATCGCATAAACGAAAAGACCCCGCCGTCACCGGCGGGGTCTTTCGCTGTGCAGCTTGTCGGGCCGACGCCTACATCATGCCGCCCATGCCGCCCATGTCGGGCATGGCCGGTGCGCCGCCTTCCTTCTTCGGCTTCTCGGCCACCATGGCTTCGGTGGTCAACATCAGGCCGGCGATGGAACCGGCGTTCTGCAGCGCCGAACGGGCCACCTTGGTCGGATCCAGGATACCCATTTCGAACATGTCGCCGAATTCGCCGCTGGCGGCGTTGTAACCGTAGTTACCCTTGCCTTCGGCCACCTTGTTGACGATGACGGAGGGCTCGTCACCGGCATTGGCGACGATCTGACGCAGCGGCTCTTCCATGGCACGGCGGGCGATCTTGATGCCGATATCCTGATCGTGATTGGCGCCTTCCAGGTCCTTGATGGCCTGCAAGGCACGGATCAGGGCGACACCGCCGCCGGGCACCACGCCCTCTTCCACCGCGGCACGGGTGGCATGCAGGGCGTCGTCGATGCGGTCCTTCTTCTCCTTCATTTCCACTTCGGTGGCGGCACCCACCTTGATCACCGCCACACCGCCGGCCAGCTTGGCGACGCGTTCCTGCAGCTTTTCGCGGTCGTACTCGGAGGTGGTATCCTCCAGCTGGGCGCGAATCTGGGCCACACGGGCGTCGATCTCGGCCTTGGCGCCGGCACCGTCAACCACGACGGTATTGTCCTTACTGATGACGATCTTCTTGGCGCTACCCATCTGATCCAGGGTGGCACTCTCCAGGGACAGGCCGACCTCTTCCGAGATTACCTGGCCGCCGGTGAGGATGGCGATATCCTGCAGCATGGCCTTGCGGCGGTCGCCGAAGCCGGGGGCCTTGACCGCGGCCACCTTGAGGATGCCGCGCATGTTGTTGACCACCAGGGTGGCCAGGGCTTCGCCTTCCACATCTTCGGCGATGATCATCAGCGGCTTGCCGGCCTTGGCGGCGCCTTCCAGCAGGGGCAGCAGTTCGCGGATGTTGGAGATCTTCTTGTCGCAGATCAGGATGTAGGGATCATCCAGCTCGACCTGCATCTTCTCGGCATTGCTGACGAAGTACGGTGACAGGTAGCCGCGGTCGAACTGCATCCCCTCGACCACGTCCAGTTCGTCCTGCAGACCGGTGCCCTCTTCGACGGTGATCACGCCTTCCTTGCCGACCTTGTCCATGGCCTGGGCGATGAGTTCGCCGATAACGGTGTCGGAGTTGGCGGAGATGGTGCCGACCTGGGTGATGGACTTGTTGTCGGTGCAGGGCTTGGAGAGCTTTTTCAGCTCTTCAACGGCGGCGATCACGGCCTTGTCGATGCCACGCTTCAGGTCCATGGGATTCATGCCGGCGGCGACCGCCTTCATGCCTTCATTGAGAATGCTTTGCGCCAGTACGGTGGCGGTGGTGGTGCCGTCCCCGGCGATGTCGGCGGTCTTGGACGCGACCTCCTTGACCATCTGCACACCCATGTTTTCAAACTTGTCTTCCAGCTCGATCTCCTTGGCGACGGAGACGCCGTCCTTGGTGACGGTGGGCGCGCCGAAGCTCTTTTCCAGCACCACGTTGCGGCCCTTGGGGCCCAGGGTCACCTTGACCGCGTCGGCCAGGACGTTGACCCCGTCCAGCATTTTGCGACGCGCCTTTGAAGAAAAATTGATTTCCTTAGCAGCCATTACTTAATCCTCCAATACCAAATAAATGCTTATTCAACGACCGCGAAGATGTCATCTTCACGCATCACCAGATAGTCTTCGTCTTCGACCTTGATCTCGGTGCCGGCGAACTTGCCGAACAGGACCTTGTCGCCGACCTTGACATCCAGGGCTGCCTTGTCGCCGTTATCCAGCACACGACCCGCACCTGCGGCCACGATCTCACCCATCATGGGCTTTTCCTGAGCCGACCCCGGCAATACGATACCGCCCGAAGTCTTCTCTTCGCTTTCCAGGCGTTTAACCACAACGCGATCATGCAAAGGACGAATATTCACTGTTGCGTTCCTCCTAAAGAAACAGAATAAATTTTTGTTTAACTAAAAATAATTGCTGGTCACCCGCCAACCGTGGGCGGGTGCCGGGGTGTTATATTGGGACGCTTTCCGGGGTTTCAAGGGGAGTGGTGAAAAAAATTTCAGGCGTCCCGCCGGGGCGGCCCCGCCCCGGCGGGACGAAGTTCTGGAAACGGCCTTCGACCCGTCCCGAAAGTTCAGTCGGACTTGGCCGTCGCCTTTTTCGCACGCTTTTTGGCCGCCACCCTCTTCTTTTTTACCGCCTTCTTTTTGGCGGCCTTTTTCAGCCCGGCGCTCTTTTTCTTCGCCTCTTTTGCGGCCTTCCCCGCCTCGGCTGTGGATGCAGCCGTGCCCGCTTTTGCAGGGGCGGTCTGCTTGACGGCCACCTTTTTCTTCAGAGTGACCTCGTCCAGCGGGCCGCTGCCGGACCCGCCCTCCAACCAACCGGCCACCACATGCCTGACCTCGTCAAACTCCCGCTCGATGATGGTGCCGACCGACGTCAGCGCCATGCGTCCCTTCTCAACCAGCCCGCTCTCCTGGGCCAGCCGCCGGTCGACCTCCCGCTCCGCCTGGCACCAGTCCTCTTCAGGCGAGCCGCCCACAAAGCCACGCTGTTCGGCGCGCAGATAGGCGGCCTCGCGTATCATGTCTTCACGCTCCTGGCGGCTGACATGACGGCCGAAAATCGCTGTCTTGGCCGGCTTACCCAAACCCTTGATCTTGATCTTGCCCTTGCTGACCTCCTGCGAAAACTCCTGCAGATAAGGAATAAATTTATCGCCGAATTTGTCCAGTGCGAAGTCACCGAACTCCCGCGCACTGCGACCCGCGGCAAGCATCTGCTCCAAGGCATCCTTGAGATACGCCCTGGCGGACTCATATGTCGATTCATCTAGCTGGTGATTATGCTTACTCATGTCAAAGGTTCCCCGGTTAAAGCGTCACATGGCCAATCATTAGGCGGGATTATAGTTCACTGAGGCAACGAAGGTTAGATGGCGTTGCGCAGGCTCAGCCCCTGGGGATAGGGCTCGAAGTAGTACTGGCCTTCCAGGCAATCGTCACAGACCCGGCCGAGGTGGTGCTTCAACAGCGTCACCGGCACCACCAGCGGCACCCCCCCCTGGCGATAGGCCTCATCAGCCCGACCAATTCCCGGCGGTCGTGCCCCGGCAGGCGGCGTTTGAAATAGCCCAGCAGGTGATACAGCACATTGGAGTGGCGCTTGCGATTGGCCGGCTGTTTCAGCGCCGCCATCAAGGTGAGGAAGTAGTCCTGCCCGAGGCCCTTTAAGTCGGCGCGGCCGGCCCGCGCCACCATGCGCCCCAATTGCCGGCAGCGCTCATGAGAAGAGTGATTTTGCACTTCATCTTTTCGCACCTCCTGCTAAAATTAACTTGTACATTAGTTGTACATATAATCACCTATAGGGCGATTATCGAGCATTTTTCCAGGTTTTAAAATATACAAATTTTGTTCAAAAGAAACAGACGGAACATGATATGAATAGCGAGAAGGAACACCACAGCGCCGGTCTCTACCCGATCCGCACTGTCTCCAGTCTCACCGGCGTCAACCCCATCACCCTGCGCGCCTGGGAACGCCGCTACGGCCTGATCAAACCGGCACGTTCGGAAAAGGGACACCGCCTCTACACCCAACAGGACATCGACCTGATCAACCAGGTTGTAGAGTTTTTGCACAAGGGTGTACCCATCAGTCAGACCAAGTCCTACCTGAATCAGCAAGCGCCGCAGGAACCGCTCGAAGGGCCCTGGCATGACTACCAACGGCGCATGCTCAACGCGGTGGTGCGTTTTGACGACCAGGCCCTGGATAGCGCCTATAACGAGGCCCTGTCCCTGCATCCCATCGACATGGTTACCGCCCGGCTGGTGGTGCCGCTGCTGAAGACGTTGGGCGAACGCTGGGCCAACCGCGAAGGCAGCATCGCCGAAGAGCACTTTTTCGGCGCCTACCTGCGCAACAAACTGGGGGCCCGCTTTCACCACGAGGCCAGCCGCGCCCGCGGACCGCGTTTGGTCGCCGCCTGCCTGCCGGGCGAACACCACGAAACCGGCATTCTGCTGGCCAGCCTATCGGTCATGGCCAGGGGCTACCGCGTCGTTTTGCTGGGCGCCGACACCCCGCTGGCGGAGCTGCTCGAACCCTGCCGGCATGCCGAAGCGCGCGGCATCTTGTTGTCCGGCTCAGTGGTGCCGCCGGGCGAGATATTGCGCACCCAGTTGCCGGCCCTGGTGCAGGACGTCGCGGTGCCGGTGTTTATCGGCGGCCAGGCGGCGCTGCAATTCAACGACGCCATTGTCGCCGCCGGCGCCATCCCGCTGGGCACCGACATCCCGGCAGCCCTGAAACGGATCGAAGCTAAGATCGTTACTCACTGAAGGAGCAGCAGCCATGAAGACCTGTATTGTTTGGTTGCGCCAGGATCTGCGCCTGACGGACAACCCGGCCCTTTACCATGCCGCGCAACAGTCGGATGTGGTCGTCCCCGTTTACATCCATGCCCCGGAAGAACTGGAGCCCTGGGCGCCGGGCGCGGCCAGCCGTTGGTGGCGCCATCACAGCCTCACCGCGCTGCACGACGCGTTGCGCGCCCGCGGCAGCCGCCTGGTCATTCGGCGCGGCGCCAGCCGGGAAAGCCTGCAGCGCCTCATTCGTGAAACCGGTGCCGGCGCGGTCTACTGGAATCATCTCTACGAACCGCAGGCGGCCAGGCGCGACAAACACATCGCGGCCTGGCTCAGAGAGCAAGGCATCGAGGTCCATGCCTATCACGGCAATCTGCTCTACCCGCCGGGCAGCGTATTAAATAAAGAACACAAACCGTTTCGCGTCTTCACCCCGTTCTGGCGTGCCTGCCGGCAACAGGGCTTGGGCGACCCCCCCCTGCCGCCGCCGGAAAGCTTGGGTGAATGCCGACTGAAATCGGAAACCGTCGAGGCCTTGGCGTTGCTACCCAAGATCGCGTGGGACCACGGCCTTTATACTCATTGGACGCCAGGGGAAAATGCCGCCCGACAACAGCTGCAAAGCTTTTGCGATGAGACGCTGCAGGATTATGAAAAGGGTCGCGACCTCCCCGGCCGCGCCGGCACCTCGCGCCTGTCACCGCATCTGGCATTCGGCGAGCTCAGCCCGCGCCAGGGGGTCGGCGCCGTGCTCAATTCGTTTATGAATAACGCCACTCAGGGCAGCGGCATGGATACCTTTCTCAGCGAACTCGGCTGGCGCGAGTTCGCCTATCACACCCTGCATCACTTCCCCCGTGTCACCGACCAACCGCTCAACCCGCGCTATGAAGCGTTTCCCTGGCGCAACGATCAGCGCCTGCTGCAGGCCTGGCAACAAGGCGAGACCGGCTTTCCCATTATCGACGCTGGCATGCGCCAACTCTGGCATACCGGTTGGATGCACAACCGGGTACGCATGATCGTCGCCTCGTTTTTGACCAAGAACGGTCTGCAGCCCTGGCAGACGGGAGCCCGCTGGTTCTGGGACACCTTGGTGGACGCCGACCTGGCCAGCAACAGCTTCAACTGGCAATGGGTGGCCGGCTGCGGACTCGATGCCGCACCCTATTTCCGCATCTTCAATCCGGTCAGACAAAGCGAGCGCTTCGATCCCAACGGTGGCTACCTGAGCGAGTGGCTGCCGGAACTGGCCGGCCTGCCACTGCGCTGGTTGCATACTCCCTGGCTGGCGCCGGCGGAGATCCAGCACACCTGCAATGTACGTATCGGTGTGGACTACCCGGCACCGACCCTGGATCTGAACAACAGCCGCAAACGGGCGCTGTTGCTGTTCCGGCGCTTGCCAAGCACAGCCCGAGATTGACACAAGCCGCCGCTTCAATAACGATTGGTATGGATACCGGACCAACAAAAATGCAAAGGATAACCACCGCCGGGCCGACGGCTGCAGATTCAAGGGGGAGGGTTAGGGATGAAACTGAGACTGTTCTACGCCACCAATCGGCGCCATCAAGGCGAGAACCGCTGGGCACCGGACGGATACGGCACCGACTTCAGTAGCGACGGCATGGAGAACCTGCGCTTCGGGCAGGTAACGCTGGAGGCCGACCCCGTCATCATCGACAGGCATCTGAAACGCCGCAAGGGCAATCAGAGCGATGCCGGCGACGGCGAAAAGCTGGCCGACTATCTGGCCAAATGCGGCGCTGAATCCTCCACCATCAAGGCCTACCGGGAGCGCATCAAGCGCGACATCGCCGACGCGCACCAGCCGAACGCCAAATTCGGCTCCGCCTCCATGTTCGAGGACCTGCGCAAGCTCATGCTCAAGCAATCCGACGTGCTGGTCTACATCCACGGCTTTAACGTCAATTGGCATGAAGCCGTGGGCGCGGCCTTGGCCTTGCAGCTGATGCTCAACCGCCACCGGCACCAGGACGGCAAGGAAGTGCTGGTGGTGCTGTTCACCTGGCCCTCGGACGGCAAGGCCCTGCCCTATGTCTCTTACAAATCCGACCGTTCCGAGGCCAAGGGCTCCGGTTATGCCTTCGGTCGCGGCCTGCTCAAGCTGCGCGACTTTCTCGCCGAACTCAAGACCGACTGCAACGCCACCGGCAACCCCTTATGCGACCAGGAGCTGCACCTGCTGTGTCACTCCATGGGCAATTACGTATTGCAGAACACCCTGGCCCGGATGCGCGACTTCGCCAATGGCAATAACCTGCCGCGGTTGTTTTCACATATATTCCTGAGCGCCGCGGATGTGGACGACGATGTGCTCGAACCGGGCAAAGCCATGCGCGACCTGCATGAAATCACCCGTAGCGTCACGGTCTATCACAACAGGGGTGACCTGGCGATGTACGTATCGGATTACACCAAAGGGCACCCGGACCGGCTCGGCCATGAAGGCGCCGCCCGACCAGCACAGCTGCACCGTAAGGCGCATCAGGTGGATTGCTCCGCCCTGGTCAAGGGCCTGGTGGAACACAGCTATTATCTTTGGGGCCCCGTCAACAGCGACATCCGCTATAGCATTGACGGCATTCCCCATGACGACAACACCCTACGGCAACGCCGGCGGCACGCCAATTACAACAATGTCTGGGAGTTGCGATAAGACATATAAGCGGTTTTGATATGCCATGGAAACTATCAATGAATACTGTTACGAAATCGACGCCAGGGATGTCATCGTCGATGTCGGCACGTCTTGGCTGGCATTCGCCAAGCACAACGATGCCGCCGAACTAATCCGCACCCAGGTCGAGGGCCACCATTTGCATCTGTTCATCGCCGGCTGGAAGTTGAGCGAACTTTATGAACAACTGTTCGCGGCACTGAGACGCTCCGGCCGCAGTACCATGGTGCCGTTCCGATGCGATTCGGCCGAGGTGAAACAATTTATGGAGCTGCAACTAACGCCCCACACCTGGGGGTGCCCCTGCTGAGCCACGATCTCTGCCCGGCTTGCACCGCCATGCCGTAATAGCCTCAGGCCGGGCTAATGCCGCCCAGTTCATATCTCAACGCTGTGACATTACCGGCGGCTCCCACCATGGGCCGCCACGCACCAAGCGCACGGCTGCGGCATCGTGCTTATCCGTCGCCCTAGCGGCACCGCCACCAAAATCTAGCGTGTAGGCATAGTCCGGCCGCCCCATCTTTTCCATGGCGGTCCAGAAGATCTCCGACGGCGCACCGGTGAACACTTCGGTGTTCAGGCGCGGATTGAAGCATTTACGTTCAACGATGGAGGCAAGCTCTGGGACGATGGGCATGCGCCAGTCGCTATGGCCACCCAGCTGCTGAGCGTTAATGCGCTCGACCTGGGCCATGGCCTGCCGCCAGTCGAAGCTTTGCGCCTTACCGACACAGGTCTCTCCACTCCAACGTTGCCCCACGGCACAACGCATCCAGGAAAGCTCCGTATCTTGATCCGTAACTGTGGCGCCTTGGGTAGCGAACCGGCTGCTGGGCGTAGAGGCCGCGCGGTCACTACGACAGGTTTCTGCCCAAACCGACGAGCAGACTGAAAATACGAACAGCACAACGAGTATCTGCTTAAGCATGATGCCCCCTCATGGATTCTCGTGGATCAACAAAGACCCTAGCGATTGCCGCCGATGGCGTTCGGATAACCTGGCCCGCTGATCACGGGAACCCCGCCATGCTGTTCATCCTTGGCCGGCGCGATGGCTATCCCGCGATGCATATACGTGGCATAGGCTTCCATGGCGATCATGTCATCGCTGTCCAAGGCCAAGGGCTTGCCAAGCATGGGCACCGCAATACACCAGTTGATCATCTCGCGCAGGGTTCCCACCTTGCCCAGGTTGGTCTGATATTTGGGCCAGGTGTGGGGATTGGTGGCGGAGCCGTCTGGATGGCAGTTGCCGCAGGCTAGCCCGTTGGTACCCAGAGCTTCACTGTGCCACAAGGCATCGCCTCGCGCCACAAACTCCATCAGCATATTCCTCTGATCTTCCGCTTCGGCGCTGGTAAACGGCTCCTTGGCTTGGAGCGTACTCATGCTGAGTATCATAGCCAGAACGCAGCTTCCTAAAACCGTAAAACCAAGTGATTGATATTTATGCTTGTTCATCGTCCCACCCCCCGATCAAAGTTTGACACCGCGTTTAACGTTTTCCGGCAACAGATCGGAGAACGCACGGTAGTTCAAGATGCCGTCAAAATTCTTGGCGAGATCGACAGCATGGGTACCCAAACCGTCTTCAAAATCACCGGGGTCGACGCGATTCATCTTGATGTGAGGATAAGGCAGATCCACCGGCGGATAAGGCCAGGGCCAGGAGGTGGACAGCAGTCCGGCCGAGCTGATATTACCAACGGAATTGTAAACCACTTGGTGAATATGCCCATGGATCGCCATCACCTTCTCGAATTTACGTAGCAACAAACGGATCTCGGGGGCATCGACCGTCTGAAAATTCCAGCGCGGGTAGTAATCCCAGAGCGGCGAATGGGTCATAATGATCACCGGCGTATCCGGACTCAAGTTTTTGACGTCCTTCTCCAGCCAGTCAAGCTGTTTATCATGCACTCCCCAAAGGCCGCATTGATGGCATTCCAATTCCGCCATGTAGCCCATGCGCTCCGTCGGGGTCAGTTCGCGCAGCGTCCAGAAATCATCGACCAGGATGGAGTTCATGCCGATGATGTGGGTACCCTTGTGATCGAAGGACCAATGCTCATTACCGAACATCTTGCGCCAGGCCTTACCCATATCCAGGTAATAGTCATGCTCCCCGGGGATGATCTTATAAGGCACCTTCAACTTATCGAGAATGCGTTTTCCTTTGACCAACTCCGCCTCCTTGCCAAACTGCGCCAAGTCGCCTGAATAGAGCACGAAGTCGGGCTGAGGCTTAAGGCTGTTAACATCGGCCACGGCCTTTTCCAGGATTGCGTCAAATTTATGGTCTGGAATATCGTAGAGATGTGAATCTGTAATTACCGCAAAGCTGAATGGTGAGATACTCTTGGTGGCGGCATGAGCCACGCCACCCAAACCCATCAAGCTGGTTGCCGAAGGTGCGAACATGCCCGCAAACATCGTCGCCGCACCGGCCTTAAGAGAGATGCCCAGAAACTCACGCCGAGTAATTCTTTTCATTGCCCCCTCCCTGGATACGCCACCAGTTATCACTTAATAATTAAATTATTAAGATCGTTTTTTAAAGAAGTCAAAACTCAAAGTAGATGGGGGATTGATACCTGTCAAGCAACCTCAATGCACCGCCTACAAGACTGCAATAGGTCACTCAACATTCCTGTACCGAACTCACAAACGTGAGTGCCACGAGGCCGTCCGACAAAGGCGGCCGATTCCAGTGGGCTAGTGTGTGGAAGGCGTAATCGGCGGCAAGACCAGATAGCCGACCTTGGGCTGGTCACCTGGCAGCGCATGCAGGAATGCAACGATCTTTTCAGCTTCACTGTCTGTAAGCTGGATATCCAGCTGGGCGGAGCCCATCACGCCGACCACCCGCCTCAAGCTTCGGACCTTTCCTAAGTGAAAATACGGCGCTGTCAAGGCGATGTTGCGCAAGAACGGGACCTTACTAAACATATTCATCGCTGGGTGTCTCGGTCATCGAAAAACGCCCCCTAAATCATCGCGAGGCGATGATATCAGCATCCGGCTTTTCCGCGCAGAGAAACAACAAAATTATTACGTGCTTTTTACGGTCTGTATAAGCGCCTGTTTCGCAGCATATTACAAGCGCAAAACCATCCCCTACGGCCTCGAAAATTTGACATTCAGAGCCAAAACCTTTTGAATGAATAAGGGGTTAGCGAATGCCGGCCAATACGGAAGCTGTTTTTCGCATCAGGCCCTGACTGATCCAAGACGAAAAAACACCGACGCGGATAGTGAGTACATTCGATCCAAACACCCGAATGGCAAGGCCGGCAACATCGACGGAGTGAATGCTTGATGAATGCCCCGCTGCCGTTTATCCAGTCTTCTGACTCACAAACAACGGTTGGCGTTCATGTATGACGGTGAACGGAGTTGAGATTGACCACATAGTCAGATGACGGAAAACTCGATACAGGAATATATGCTCGATATTACCAATCCCACCAGAGATGAATCGACTTCACAACAAGCCGCCCTGTCGATAGGCAGGGCGTCGCTTCACAGCCCAAACCCATTTGCACACACAGCGATTCGCGCGCAAAGCCCCGCCCCTGCACTGGTGCCGGACACTGCTTCCGCGCAGCGCCAATTTTTCATCCCGCCCAGCAATATCGGAGCCCGCCCATCATGAGCAGCCTCAGAATCAATGCCGAGCGTTTGCGCGATGATCTCGCCGCGCTGGCCGAAATCGGCCGGGCGGAAGACCAGGGCATCTACCGCATGGCCTTCAGCGCCGCCGACATGCAGGCCCGGGACTGGTTGCGTCAACGTATCGAGAGCGCCGGGCTGGACTATTATATGGATGGCGCGGCCAATGTTCACGCCCGTCTCCATTGGCGCGAGGGCAAGGCCAGCGTCATGACCGGTTCCCATATCGATTCGGTGCCCGGCGGCGGACAACTGGACGGCGCCTTGGGCGTGGTGGCCGGATTGGAGTGCCTGCGCTGTCTCAAGGAACAAGAGGTCGATGTTGTGCGGCCGCTGGAGGCCGTGGCCTTCTCCGATTAGGAGGGACGCTTCGGCGGCATCTTCGGCTCCAGCGCCATCTGCGGCCGCCTGACGCCCGAAAGTATCTATCATTCTCGTGACCTCGACGGCATCTCCATCAGCGAGGCCATGGCCCACTGGGGCATGAACGCCATGGACGCCCTGAGCGCCGCGCGACCGGCCGAGAGCATTCACGCCTTTGTGGAATTGCATATCGAGCAGGGGCCGGTGCTCGATCGCCGCCATATCAAGATCGGCGTGGTGGATGCCATCGCCGGCCTGTTCAAATGGAATGTGAAGCTGTTCGGCATGGCCGGCCATGCCGGTTCCACGCCCATGGACATGCGCCAGGATGCCTTTCAAGGCCTGGCGGAATTCTCCGGCGAGATTCCCCGCATCCTGGAAGAGCACGGCAGCCCCAGCAGCGTCGCCACCATCGGCTGCGTCGAATTGTCACCGGGCGCCGCCAACGTGGTGCCCGGCCTGGTGGAATTCTCGCTCGACGTGCGCGAAACCAATCATGAAAAACTGGAAGAGTTGTCCAGTGCCTTCCGCCGCGCCATCTCCGCCATCGCCCGGCGCCGCGACTTGATGTTCGAATTCGAAGTACTGAGCGATATCGCGCCGGTGAAATGCGATCCCGGCGTGATGCAACTGATCAGCGAGTCGGCCCAGGCCGATGGCCTATCCATGCTGCAAATGCCCAGCGGCGCCGCCCACGACACCCAGATCATGTCGAAGATAACCCGCGCCGGCATGATCTTCGTCCCCAGCAAGGACGGCCGCAGCCATTCGCCGGCCGAATGGACCGCCTGGGAGGATATCGAAAACGGGGCTAACATATTACTGAACACCCTCCACAAGCTGGCTAGCGAAAAATGACGATAAAACACCAAGAATTTGTCAATGTCGACCCCTTACGCGAAACCTATCGCGAATCGATTACCGATGCCCCGGCGGTCCACAAGTCGCTGGAGCAATACCATACCGCCCTGCTGACCATCGATCTGCAATTCCTCGACGCCGCCCCCGGCTACGGCGTGTTTGCCGACGTGGAGAAATCAGGCGTGCCGGTGGAGGCCCAGGAGTATTATTTCAACCGCCTGGAAGAAACCGTGCTGCCCAATGTGCGCAAGCTGCAGGACGGTTTCAGACGCAAAGGGCTGGAGGTCATCCACACCCGCATCCAATCCCTGACCCAAGACGGTCGCGACCGCGGCCCGGGGCACAAGCGGCTCAAGCTGCACGCACCGCCCGGCTCCAAGGAGGCCGAATTCCTGCCCCAGGTGGCGCCCCAGGGCGATGAAATCGTCATCAACAAGACCGCCAGCGGTGTCTTCAACGCCACCAATGTGGAATACATCCTGCGCAACATGGAAATCACCGGCCTGTACATCGCCGGCGTCTACAGTAACGAATGCGTCTCCACCGCCATCAGGGATGCCTGCGATCTCGGCTTCTACGTCACCCTGATCGAGGACGGCTGCGCCACGGTGACGCCCGAGCTGCAAAAGGCCACCATCACCACCATGAAGGATCGTTATGCCCGCGTCATTTCCACGCAAGAGGCGCTGGCGGAACTGGCCGACCTGAAGGAGAAGGCCAGATGAATACCTCATGCAGGCCAATGCCCCTGTCCGGCGTCATACCGTTGACACAGACACTGCTCAGTATTTGATTTTCCACACCTGTTTAAAGAATAAGGAGAGACCCGGTGAAACCACTTCACCCCCTGCTCAGGAATCCGGTCACCCCCGCCAAATGGCGCGACGGCATCTAGCGGCCGCAGCGCCTGCTCGACCAGGTGGAGGAAGATCCACAATACCTGGTCGACCTGGCCGGCATGCCCATCGTCTCGGCGCGCCAGTTCAGCCGCGACAAAATCGCCCAGATCTGCCGCCTGGCGGCCCTGTACGAGACCTCGCCCAATCTGTTCCCGCCGCTTAAGGGCAAGATCCTGATCAACGCCTTTTACGAGCCCAGCACGCGCACGCGGCTCTCCTTCGAGAGCGCCTGGCATCGCCTGGGTGGCGATGTGATGAGCATCACCGATCCCGCCACCACCGGCATCGCCAAGGGCGAATCGCTGGGCGACGTGGCCGAAATGTTCAATCACTATGGTGACGTGGTGGTATTGCGCGACCGCAACGAAGACGCCGTCTACGAGATGCTGGATGCGCTGCGCATCCCCATTATCAATGCGGGCAACGGCATCGACGAGCATCCCACCCAGGCGCTGACCGACATGTTCGCCATTTTCAAATGGCGTCCCCAGCTGTTAGACGGGCAGGTGGCGACGCAGGACAAGGCGCGCATAGGCATCATCGGTGTGCCCAACAAGATGCGCACCGTGCGTTCGCTGTTGATCATGATGTCGCTCTACGCTCACGCCTTCGAGGAGGTGGTGGTGATCTGCGAGGATGATCATCCGTACGATGAAGGCCAGCTGGAGGAACTGCAGCAAGAGGGGCTCAACATCCGCGTCAGTCACTCGCTGAACAAGGAACTGCCGAAGCTGGACGTGGTGTACATCAACTCCATCGCCTGGGTCGGCGACACCTTCGAGCGCATGGGCGAAGATCTGAAGCTCAACGCCGGCTCCCCGCTCAAAGCGGGCTCGATCATCATGCATCCGCTGGCGCGCGGCGACGAGCTGTCCACCGACCTGGACGACACCGACCACAACTGGTATTTCGCCCAGGCCCGCGGCGCCGTTTACATCCGCATGGCCCTGCTCACCAGCGTGGTACAGCGCGTCCAGCACGTCATCGACACCCCCGACGAACTATTATCTTAATCATAATCATCAAGAACCGAAGGAACACACTCTTATGTGCGGAATTGCAGGCTACCTACATGCAGACCCGGCCCGGCCGGTAGACCCACAAACCCTGGTCAACATGGCCGCCATCCAGCACCATCGCGGCCCGGACGGCTTCGGCTACAAGACCATGAATGACCGCGGCATCGGCTTCAGCCACGCCCGGCTGTCCATTATCGACCTGGATGAGAACCGCGGCCGCCAGCCCTTCTTCTCCAACGACGGCAAGCTGATGCTGACCCAGAACGGCGAGCTGTACGACTATAAGCGTATTCGCGCCGATCTGACCTCGCGCGGCGCGCGTTTCAGAACCAAGAGCGACTCGGAACTGGTGCTGCACCTCTACGAGCGCTTCGGCCTGGAGGAGATGCTCAAGACCTGCCGCGGCGAATACGCCTTCGCCCTCTACGATCGCGAACACGACCGCCTGATGCTGGTGCGCGATCGCTTCGGCGTCAAGCCGCTCTACTGGACCGAGCACAACGGCACCCTGGTGTTCGTCTCGGAGCTTAAGGTGCTGTTCGCCCATCCCGAGGTGCCGCGCCGCTTCAGCGCCCAAGGCGTCTATCACCAGTTGATGCAGACCATCGTGCCCGGCACCACCGCCTTCGAAGGCGTTCACCAGGTGAAGCCGGGGCACGTGGTGATCATCGAACGCAACAACGGCAGGTTCGAGATCAAAGACGAGAAGTATTGGGACATGGACTTCCCGCTCATGGGCGAGCGTGACGAATCGCAGCCGGAAGCGTTCTACATCGAGGCCATCCGCGAAAAACTGCTCGAGGCGGTGCAACTGCTCCTGGATGCCGACGTGCCGGTGGCCTGTTATCTGTCCGGCGGCATCGACTCCTGCGCCACCCTGGGCCTGGCCGCCGCCAGCCAGCAAGCGCCGGTGAAGGCCTTCACCATCGGCTTCGACGACGCCGATTACGACGAAAGCGCCATCGCCACCGAGATGGCCGAATCCGTCGGCGCCGACCAGGACATCATGCGCCTCAAGGCCGACCATCTTTACGACAACTTCGTCGAAACCCTGTGGCATACCGAACGCACCATCTACAATACCCTGGGTGTCGCCAAGCTGCTCATGAGCCGCCACGTCAACCAGGCCGGCTACAAGGTGGTGGTCACCGGCGAGGGCTCGGACGAACTGTTCGCCGGCTACCCCGCCTTCCGCCGCGACATGTTCCTGCACGGCCTGGACACCCTGCCGCCGCAAGAGCGCAAGGAATGGGAGGCCCTGCTGGCGGAAAGCAACAAACTGTTCCAGGGCGCCATGCTGGCGGAAAACGAACTCCACGACCCGGCCCTGGATGAACTGGTCGGCTTCACCCCCAGCTGCCTGCAACCCTGGCTGGCCGCCGCCGAACACGTGCCCGGCCTGCTGCATCCCGAGTTGCGCCAGCAGACCGAGGGCTATGAGCCCGGCAGGGCCATCGCCGAGGCCCTGGACGGCGACATGCTGGCAGGGCGTCATCCCCTGGACAAGGCCCAGTACGTCTGGATCAAGACCATGCTGGAAGGCCAGATCCTCACCTGGGGCGGCGACCGGGTCGACATGGCCAACTCCATGGAAGCACGCCCGCCCTTCCTCGACCACCACCTGGCCGAGACAGCCACCCGGCTGCCGCCCACCCTGCGCATCAAGGGCCGCACCGAAAAATACGTGCTGCGCGAGGCGATGAAGGGCATCCTGCCCAAGACCTTGTACGAACGCGAGAAGTTCGCCTTCATGGCGCCGCCGGCCCACACCGATCCCAAGAAATGGAATGCCATGAGGGCCCTGGCCGATGAGTATCTGTCAGACCAGGCCATCGAGGCGGCCGGCGTGCTGGACAAGGACGGCGTGAAAGCGGTGTTTGATCTGCACGAGGCGGACGACACCACGGCCTCCACCAAGGTGCAGCTGGACGCGGTGATCAACCACATGATCGGCATCCAGGTGCTGCACCGCCACTTCGTCACCACCGACGTGCCGGCCCAGGCGGGCAAACGCGCCGAGGAGCTGGGCTGGGCGGCTTGGTACCGAGGGAACAAACAGTCTGCGAATGAACGCCAATACACGCAAATAAAACACACCAGCCTCCCCCTTTCTTAAAGGGGGACTGAGGGGGATTTAAAGATTTGAAACTCTTGGCTTTAAATCTCCCCCACCCCCTCTTTAAAAAGAGGGGAGCCTTAATTTGCGTGCATTAGCGGACTGAAACCGACTCCAACTTCCAAATCCCTTCGTTGTATTCCCGCATGGTGCGGTCGGTGGAGAACTTGCCGCTGCTGGCGGCATTGAGGATGCTCATACGGGTCCAGCGCTCCTCGTCGCGATAGGCCTCGGCGACACGCCGTTGAGCCTAGACGAAACTGCGAAAGTCCGCCGCCACCAGCCAGGGATCCTGCGGGTTGCGAATGGACTGAATGATGTCATCGAACAGGCCCGGTTCGAACTGGTTGAAGTGGCCGCACTCGATCAGCTTCATCACCCGCAACAGGTCGGCGTCGTCGCGGATGATGGCGTTGGGATCATAGTCGCGGCGGGCCTCGACCACCTCCTGGGCGGTCAGCCCGAAGAGAAAGAAGCTGTCGTCCCCCACCTCTTCGCGGATCTCGATATTGGCCCCATCCAGCGTGCCGATGGTGATGGCACCGTTCATCATGAACTTCATGTTACCGGTCCCCGAGGCCTCCTTGCCGGCGGTGGAGATCTGCTCCGACAGATCGGTGCCCGGCGCGATGATCTCCATGGCGGTGACGCGATAGTCCGGCAAAAACACAAGCTTGAGCAGATCCCCTACCGCCGGATCGTTGTTGATCATGAAGGCGACATTGTTGATCAGCTTGATGATGCGTTTGGCCATGGCATAACCGGGCGCGGCCTTGCCGCCGATGAGTACGCAGCGCGGTGTCCAGTTAGCCGTATCGCCGCGCTTGATGCGGTCGTAGAGATGAATCACGTGCAGCACATTGAGCAACTGGCGTTTGTATTCATGCATGCGCTTGACCTGCACATCGAACATGGCATCGACGCTGAAATCGACGCCGCAATCCCTCTTCACCAGTTCGGCCAGGCGCTGCTTGTTAGCCCGTTTCACCTCGCGCCATTGTTTACGGAAAGCG
Source organism: Candidatus Tenderia sp. (assembly GCA_030148045.1). Taxonomy (GTDB): domain Bacteria; phylum Pseudomonadota; class Gammaproteobacteria; order Tenderiales; family Tenderiaceae; genus Tenderia. The sequence continues at coordinate 24,578 of JASBUE010000068.1, read as the reverse complement.
GCGTCTTCGGCATAGGGTTTGAGTTTTTCCAGGTGCTCCAGATGGGTGACCCAATCATCGCCGATGGTGCCGCTGATCAACTCGCTCTGTGCCGGATTACACCAGGCCAGCCAGCGCCGCTGGGTGACGCCGTTGGTCTTGTTGTTGAATTTCTCCGGCCAGAACTCATAAAAATCATGAAACAGCCCTTCCTGTAACAACTGGGAATGCAGCGCCGCCACGCCGTTGACGGAATAGCTGCCGACAATGGCTAGATAGGCCATGCGTACCTGCGGTTCGTCCCCCTCTTCGATAATGGACATGCGCGCCAGACGATCCGTATCGCCGGGCCAGCGCCGCGCCACCTCACCGAGAAAGCGCGCGTTGATTTCATAAATGATCTCCAGATGGCGCGGCAACAGTTGTTTGAATACCCGCACCGGCCATTTCTCCAGCGCCTCGGGCAACAGGGTGTGGTTGGTGTAGGCCACGGTGCTGCCGGTAATTCGCCAGGCCTCCTCCCAACTGAGGCAATGATTGTCCATCAACTGACGCATCAGTTCGGCGATGGCGATGGTGGGATGGGTATCGTTGAGCTGGAAGCAGTTCTTCTCGGCAAAGGTACTGAAGTCACGACCGTGATCGCGGATCCAGCGACGGAAGACATCACGCAGGCTGGCGGCGGCGAGAAAGTATTGCTGCCTCAGGCGCAACTCCTTGCCGCTTTCGCTGGCGTCGTTGGGATAGAGCACCATGGTGATCTGCTCGGCGTCGTTCTTGCTGGCCACCGAACCGGTATAGTCGCCGGCGTTGAACTCGTCGAGGCTGAACTCGTCGGTGGCCGCCGCGCTCCACAAGCGCAGGGTATTCACCGTGCCGTTGCGATAACCCGGCACAGGTACGTCAAAAGGCACCGCTAGCACATCCTGCGTATCGACCCAGCGTACGCGCATGACGCCCTGCGCGTCGCGATAAAATTCGGTACGCCAACGGAAGTGGACACGCTGGGTAAACTCGTGACGCTCCAGCTCCCAGGGATTGCCGTTACGCAGCCAATGATCCGGCTCCTCCACCTGGTAGCCGTTCATGAGCTCCTGACGGAACATGCCGTATTCGTAACGAATGCCGTAACCGATCACCGGCAGCTGCAGGGTGGCGCAGCTGTCGAGAAAACAGGCCGCCAAGCGTCCCAGACCGCCGTTGCCCAGGCCGGCATCGTGCTCCGCCTCGGCGATCTCTTCCAGTTCGATGCCGTAACGCTCCAGCGCCGCGGTGGCGGCATCGGTGACCCCCAGATTGAGCATGGCGTTGCCCAGGGCGCGCCCCATCAAGAACTCCAGCGACAGGTAATGGGCGCGGCGGGTGTTTTTCTCCTGATAAGCGTAGCGGGTGTTCTTCCAGCGCTCCATCAACCGGTCGCGCAACACCAGCGCCAGGGCGGTGTAGGGGTAATGGGTGGAGCGGCAAAAGCGATCGCGCCCCAAAGTGGTGCTGAAATGGCGGCGAAAGTCCTCCGCCAGGTCATCGGTGTTCATTCCCAGCTCGGCGACCTCGGTCAGTTCCGGCAGGGGTTCGCTGTTTTTCAGGCGTTCAAAAATCATGATGAAGACTCAGTTGTGATTTGATTGAAGAGTATCGCGTGCAATTTCGGGACCACCCAATTTCCAGCTAGACATGGGGTCGGTAACGACAAGGTGTTTATTATTTGAAAATTATACTCTAATTATTCCTGTCGCCGGGAGCACAACTGGATGAACTCGCGTAATCCGGGCAGGTCATACCTGTCACTTTACCCAATCATTGCATAAATTTTCGTCGCGAGCCGGCGCTTGGTAACATTCCCCAGGTTCAAGCAGCTTAAGCGAAGTCAGGATGCCCATGTCGTATCAACACGAGATTCAACAACTCAAGCAACACATCACCCGCCAGATCATCGGCCAGGAGGCCCTGGTGGACCGCCTGCTGGTGGCCCTGCTGTGCGACGGCCACCTGCTGGTGGAAGGCGCCCCGGGACTGGCCAAGACCCGCGCCATCAAGACCCTGAGCGAGGCCGTCGAAGGCGACTTCCACCGCGTGCAGTTCACTCCCGACCTGCTGCCCGCCGATCTCACCGGCACCGAGGTATTTCGCCCCCAGGACGGCCGCTTTGAATTTCAGCCCGGGCCGCTGTTTCACAACCTGGTGCTGGCGGACGAGATCAACCGCGCCCCGGCCAAGGTGCAATCGGCGTTGTTGGAGGCCATGGCGGAACGCCAGATCACCGTCGGCGCCGTGACCCACAAACTGCCCGAGCTGTTTCTGGTGATGGCGACCCAGAACCCCATCGAACAGGAGGGCACCTATCCCCTGCCCGAGGCGCAGCTGGATCGGTTTCTCTTGCACGTCGTCATCGACTATCCCGACGCCGCGGCCGAGCGCGAGATCCTGCATCTGGCGCGCGACGAGGCGCAACATGCACACCATGCCCCGCGCACCCTGATCACCCAGCAGGCCCTGTTCGGCGCTCGCAAAGAGGTGCTGCAGATTCACATGGCCGACAATCTGGAGGAATATCTGCTGCAACTGGTGCTGGCGACGCGCAAGCCAGTCGCTTACGGCACGGAGTTGAATCAATGGGTCGAATTCGGCGCCAGCCCGCGCGCCACCATCGCCCTGGACCGCAGCGCCCGCGCCCACGCCTGGCTGCAGGGACGCGACTATGTGACGCCGGAAGACATTCAGGCCCTGGCCTTTGATGTGCTGCGCCACCGCATCATCCTTAGCTACGAGGCCGAGGCCGACGGCGTCAGCGCCGACACATTCATCGACGAGTTGATCCATAGCGTTGCCGTACCATGACGTTGTTCCACGCGGCCGACCCGGATGCTGACGGCGACAACCTGGTGCGGGTCTCCGCCGAGGCCCTGATCGCCCTGCGCGGCGCCGGTGAGAAACTGTCGCTCAGGGCCCTGCGCATCAAGGCGCAGCAAAGCGGCGGTTATCTGTCGCGCTTCAAGGGCCGCGGCATGGAGTTTGACGAGGCGCGCCTGTATCAAGCCGGCGATGACGTGCGCACCCTGGACTGGCGCGTCACCGCCCGCACCGGCGCCCTGCACACCAAACTGTTTCGCGAAGAGCGCGAGCGCACCGTGCTGGTCTGGGTGGATATGCGCCCCGCCATGTTTTTCGCCACCCGCGGCGCCTTCAAGTCGGTGGTCGCCGCCCGCGCCGCCGCCCTCATCGGCTGGAGTGCCAACCGGCAGGGCGACCGCCTCGGCGGGCTGGTGTTCAGCGCCGCCATGCATCACGAACTGCGCCCCAAACGCGGCAAGTCGGCGGTGCTGAGTCTGCTGCGCCAATTGAGTCAGGCCTCGCGATGGCAAAGCCATTACAACGAACGGGAACCCGACGCCGATATGGCCCTGGCGCGCCTGCGCCGCGTCGCCAAACCGGGCAGCCTGATCTTTCTGTGCAGCGATTTCCGCAAGCTGGGCGCCCAGGCCGAATCCCACCTGGCGCAACTGGCGCGTCATAATGACGTGGTGTTGTTTCATATCTATGATCCGCTCGAGGTCGAACTGCCGCGGCGCGGCGTCTATCGCGTCGCCTGGGGCGAACGCAGCAGTCTGTTCAGCGGTGATGATCAACGAACCCAAAGCGGCTATCAAAGGCACTTCCGCGAGCACTGCGAAGCATTGAAACAGCTGTGCCGCTTTCCCGGCATCCATTATCTCAGCTGCGCCACCGACGCCGATCTGTTGCAGACGTTGCAGGCCGGATTAGGAAAACGGCGATGAACGGCGAGCTGCCGCTGCGCGACATCCATCTGCCCGACGGGGTGAGCGGCTGGCCGCCGGCACCGGGCTGGTGGTTGTTGCTGGCGGTGCTGACGATGGTCACCATGGCCGTCTGGGCCGTGCGCCGGCTGCGCCTGCGCAAACAGGCCATGGCGGAATTGCAGCGCATCGAACAAAGCTTTGCCGAGCATGGCGACAGCCAACGATTGGCGAGCGAATGCTCGGTGCTGTTGCGCCGCGCGGCCCTCAGCCGCTTCCCCCGGCACGAGGTGGCCGGGCTCACCGGCGACGCATGGCTGGCATTTCTCAATCAGCACGGCAAGACAGCCCTGTTCGATGGCGAGACCGCCGCCACTCTGCTGCATGCCCCTTATGAAAAAAACTTCGCCGGCAATCCCCAAGCCCTGCTCCATGCCTGCCGTGATTGGCTGCAACATCTCCCAACCCGGGGAGGCGCGGCATGATCCAGTTCGAATGGCTGTGGGCCTTCGCCGCCCTACCCCTGCCTTTATTGCTGCGGCTACTGCTGCCGGCAGCCAAATCGCAACAAGACGCCGCCCTGCGCGTGCCCTTTATCGAAGACTTCCAGAACATCGGCGCGCGCGCGATCCGTTTCAAGCAACGGCACTGGCCTCTGTTGCTGGCAAGCCTGGCCTGGCTGTGTCTGGTGACCGCGGCGGCGCGGCCGCAATGGCTCGGCGAGCCTATCGAACTGCCCACCAGCGGTCGCGACCTGATGCTGGCGGTGGACATGTCCGGCAGCATGGACACCCCCGATTTTCAACTCGGCGGCCGGGTGGTCAACCGCCTGGAAGCGACCCAGGCCATCGCCGGTGAATTCATCCAGCGCCGCGTCGGCGACCGGGTGGGCCTGATCCTGTTCGGTGAACAGGCCTATCTGCAGACACCGCTCACCTTCGATCGCGACACGGTGCGCACCCTGCTTTACGAGGCGGTCATCGGCCTGGCGGGGCAGGCCACCGCCATCGGCGACGCCATCGGCCTGATGGTCAAGCGCCTGGGCGACGCGCCGACTACTGATCAAGTCATGATCCTGCTCACCGACGGCGCCAATACCGCCGGCGAGGTGGCGCCGCTCAAGGCAGCCGAGCTGGCGGCGGACAAGGGCCTGAAGATCTACACCATCGGCATCGGCGCCGACGAAATGGTGGTGCAATCCCTGTTCGGCCGACAGCGCGTCAATCCCTCGGCCGACCTTGACGAGGACGTGTTGACCGCCATCGCCGACACCACCGGCGGGCGTTACTTTCGCGCCCGCGACACCGAGGAGCTGAAACAGATCTACAACCTGATCGATCAACTGGAACTCACCGAGCAGGAGGCGCAGGTGTTCCGTCCCCTGCAGGCGTTGTATGTCTATCCCCTGGGCGCGGCCATGGCCTTGGCCACGCTGTTGATCCTGGCTCTGAGCCTGCCCGGCCTGAGGCGGCGGCATGGCTAGCTGTCATTTCCTGCGCCCGGAAGGGTTCTGGCTGTTGCTGCCGCTGGCCCTGTTGCTGTGGCTGCTGAGTCGACGCCGCGCCAAAGCGGGCGCCTGGCAGGCGGTCTGCGACGCCCGTTTGTTGCCATACATCCTGCAGGGCGGCACGGCCAGGGCGGCGCGCTGGCCGCTGCGGGTCACCGCCCTGGCCGGGCTGCTGGCCATCCTGGCCCTGGCCGGGCCCGCCTGTGAACAACGCAGGCAACCGGTGTTTCGCGATCCGTCGGCGCTGGTGATCGCCCTGGACCTGTCGCGTTCCATGGATGCCACCGATATCAAACCCAGTCGCCTGGCGCGCGCCCGCTTGAAGCTGATCGACATCCTCAAGCAGCGCCGCGAAGGCCAGACCGCCCTGATCGTCTATGCCGCCGAGGCCTTTACCGTGTCGCCACTCACCGACGACGCCAATACCCTCATCGCCCTGGTCAACGCCCTGGACACCAATATGATGCCGCTGCAGGGCAGCGACACCTCGGCCGCCGTGGCCAGAGCGGCGCAGCTGTTGCAGCAGGCCGGTGTGCCCAAGGGCGACATCTTGCTCATTACCGACGGCATCGATGAACGCGATCTGCAACACACCTTGACCGCGCTCGACGCCCACCCACACCGCGTGTCCGTGCTGGCGGTGGGCACGCCAGAGGGCGCGCCCATCGCCCTGCGTGACGGCGGCTTTCTCAAGGATCGTGGGGGCGCCATCGTCATTCCCAAGCTGGACGCCGCCGCACTGCAACAACTGGCACGCCAGGGTGGCGGCCGTTACCACCGCATCACGGCCGGCGATCGGGATATCGAAACCTTGCTCGAGGTCGTCAGCAGCGAGCGCAAAACCGAAGCCCAGGTCAAGGGCCTGAAGAGTGACCAATGGCGTGAAGCCGGGCCGTGGTTGTTGCTGCCCTTGCTGCTATTGGCGGCATTGGCGTTTCGCCGCGGCCATTTGGCAATGTTGGCGATTGTCGCGCTGTCGCCCCTGCCGCAAAACGCCGACGCCGTGGAGCTGGCCGACCTGTTTCGCAATGACAATCAACAAGGCCTGCATCAACTCAAGCAAGGCAATGCCGAGCAGGCTGCCGAGTTGTTTAATGATCCCCAATGGCAGGCGGCGGCCCGCTATCGCGCCGGGCAGTATGAACAGGCCGTGGAGGCGCTGCAAGGCATCGAGAGCGCCGACGCCCTCTACAATAAGGGCAATGCCCAGGCCCGGTTGGGCGACTATCCGGCGGCCATCGAGACCTATGACCGAGCCTTGAAGCTTGACCCGGATCACGCGGATGCGCGTTACAACCGCGACCTGGTTAAAGAGCAACTGCAAAAGCAAAAACAGTCGCAACAGGGCCCGGGCGATGAGCCGCAGCAGGACGGCCAAGGCGAACAGCCACAAGACCCGCCGGAACAACAAGGCGAGCAACAATCCGTCCAACAACAAAGTGAGCAGGGCGATCAGAGGCAGGCGGATCAAAGCGGCGAGCAACAAAATCAAACCGCCGAACAGCAGGAGGCCGATCAGGCCGAGGGTGAACAACGGCAACTCGGCCGGGAGCAAAACGGCGAAGCTCGCGAAGGCGAAGAACAACGCCCCATGCCGGCGCGGGAATATACCGAGACGTCGGAAACCGACATCGCCACCGAACAGTGGCTGCGCCGCATCCCCGACGACCCGGGTGGCCTGCTGCGGCGCAAGTTCCAGTATCAATACCAACAACAGGCCCGCCAGCAGCGCAACAGCGAAATAGAGCCATGGTGAAGAAAGTTTTCGTCTTTGTGTGTCTAAACCTGTCGGCGCTCAGCGCCATGGGCGCCAACATCACCACGCAGGTGGATCGCGACCCGGTGCGTCTGAATGAATCCTTCAAGATCATCTTCGAGGCGGATGACAAGGTCAGCGCCGGCCCGGACTTTGCGCCGCTGGAACAGGATTTCGACATCCTCAGTCGCAGCCGCAGCAGCAACATGCAGATCCAGGGCGGCGACATCACCCAGCAAACCCGCTGGACCCTGTTCGTCATGGCCAGGCGCAGCGGCGAGCTGACCATACCCTCGATCCAGATCGGTTCGGACCGCAGCCCGCAGATCAGCGTCACGGTCAAAGAGGCCGGCGACGGCAGCGCCGCCGCCGAGAACATGGACATGTTTCTGGAGGTGGAGGCCCAACCCGTCACCGCCTATGTGCAGTCGCAAATTCTCTACACCGTCCGCTTCTATCGTGCCGTCAACGTCAACGGCGCCCGCATGTCGGAGCCCAGCTTCAGCGGCGCCGAAGTGCTGGTGCAACAACTGGGCGACGATACCACCTTCGAGATACAACGCAACGGCCGCCACTATCGCGTCATTGAACGCAGGTACGCCCTCTTCCCGCAACAGAGCGGTAACATCACCATCGATCCGGCCACTCTCGACGCCCAGGTGGTCACCACCCGCCCCGGTGTCTTCGATCCCTTCGGCCAGAACACCACCACCCGGCGACTGAAATCGAAAAGCATCGACCTGGACGTCAAACCCATTCCTGCCAACATGCGGAACCAACCCTGGCTACCGGCCGAAGAGGTGCGCCTGACCGAGAGCTGGTCACTGGAGCCGCCCCAGTTCGTCGTCGGCGAACCGGTCACCCGTACCCTCACCCTCAAGGCCGAGGGGCTGGGCGCGGCACAGCTGCCGCCACTGACCATGCAGGACGGCGACGGTTTCAGGACCTATCCGGATCAGCCCCGTCTCAATGACAAGCGCGGCGGCAAGGGCATCAAAGGCACCCGTCAGGAGAAAATCGCTTTGATCCCCACCCGGACCGGCGAGCTGATCCTGCCTGAAATCGAGATCCCTTGGTGGAACATCAATACCCAGCAGCGGGAAGTCACCAGGCTACCGGCACGGACCGTGCAAGTCCGACCGGGGGCAGGTAGCGCGCGCCAGGCGCCGGCATCGACTGCCTCCCCAAGCTCCTCTGCTGCGCCGGGTGCGAAGACTGAAACCACCAAACCGCGGGCGGAAACAACCGTTATTGAAAAGACGCAAGCCGGTATCTATCTCTGGCTAAGTCTGTTTCTCGGCCTGGCCTGGCTGGCCACTGCAATTGGCTGGGCTATCAGCCAGCGACGCACGCAGCCGCCCCAGAGACACAGCCACACCCCAGCGGAAACAGCCTCTTTAAACACGGTCAAGAAGGCCTGCCAGGCAAACGAACCACAACTGGCGAAGGATGCATTGCTCAAGTGGGCCGAGGGTTTTTGGCCGGATAACCCCCCTGTCAGCCTGGGCGGGATCGGTCAACGCCTGGGAGATGAAACACAAGGGGAAATCGAGAAACTCAATCGGATCCTCTATGGTTCCGAAAGCACCGCCTGGCAGGGCGGATCGCTGTGGCAGGCACTGGCAAGGGCGACGGCTAATCAACCACAACGGGAGGCCGGCCGGAAACAGTCCCTGCCTCCTCTTTACCCCTGATTGCGGCGACCGCTCAGGCCACCATCCCCTCGGCGAGGTGCCCTATCTCGGCGTTGACCTCAGACAGAAAACGCAAGGCCTCCTGAATGGCTGCCTCGTTCAGCCCCAGCTGTTGCTGGACCGATGCGAAGTAACGTTCATCCACCGCCAAGCCGTTATTTTCCAATTGCAGCTGCAGCTGGTCGGCCAGATAGACCAGCTTGGAATAGATGTTGTGCCTACCGCCGTATTCGGGAAAGTGGTGTTCGCTTACCGCCACCTGGAGCTCCTCCGGCATGTTCCAGGCGCGCATCAGGTAGAGACCGACCATGTCATGGCTGATACCCAGGCTGAGCAGCTCCAGCTCGCGCGGCTCTTTGTCGTAGTACCTTTCCACCAGCTTATTGAGCATGGCGAATTCATCGGGATACAGATGCCCGGTCAACATGAAACCGATGTCGTGAGTCAGGCCGGCCAGGTAGGCCAGGCCGGGACTGGGCCGCTGTTCCGCCGGCAAGGCCTTCGCCAAGGCCTGACAGAGGATGGCGGAAGTAAATGAATGGCGCCAGAATGCATTCCGGCCCAGCGGGCCTTGGGCCTGCATCCTCAGGCATGCACCTACCGCCAACCCCAACGCCAAATGCAATGCCTTGTCGTAGCCGAGCACCAGCGTGATCGCCTCATCCAGGGTTTGTATACGCTCACCGTAACCGAAGGTGGATAAACGGCTGTAGCGCAGCACCTGGGCGCTGATGGCGGGGTCCCTGGAGATGATCTTGACCAAGGCATCGATATCGGCATCCGGATTATTTCTCAGCGACAATAATGCCGCCGCCGCTTCGGGCATTGCGGGAAGCTCATGGATATTTTCCAGACGACGGCGAAATTCAGTGACGAATTGCTGCTTCCTTGCCTGGCTCGGCATATATTGCATGATTAATCAAACCCCAACTACGACTTGCGTTCATGTCAATGCACCCAACAACCATTCCCCTATAAAAACAAACAATATTAGCCGGGGACGATTAATATATCGTCGCACGTGGGTTGAACTTTAAAAAATCCTCTAATTTTCATCGAAATTCTACAATATACGCGCCCGGCGCTATCCGAACGCGCGGGCGCCTGCTCCGTGGCCAGCATATCGCCCCATAACATACTGTTTTTTATTAACCATCACCGGGACTCCCCTTACCTATTACCGCCCCACAATACGGGGATGCAACCGATCGCCGCAAAAACCCCGCATAAACTCCAGGCCGCTTGTCGAGACGTGGCCTCCATGTTATGGCGCCGCGCCGGTGCGCCAGCGCCTCATCCACAAATTACCATGAAGTAATCTTCACCGCGTCGAGCTGCCACAGCTTGATGAAGGTGATCGCCAGTGCGATGACGGACAATCCCATCAGAATCGCGACGACAGGGCCGCTCGCCTGGCGCAAATCGGAATCAACATGCGCTGTAAAAATGGTGCGGGTTTGCCATTCAAGACTGCTTACTGGTTCCGGTTTCCTTTCAATTCCATCTTCAGCTCCTCCACCACCGCCTTGACGCCGCGCCAGAACGCCAGCGCGGCGTCATCCGCTTTGTCGCGAAGCTGGCACTCCTTGATGGCGCGGGATGACAACCGATCCAGCTCGTCTATGCGCTCCTTCGTCATCTCAGTCTCCAGCGTAGCTGACTATCGACTCCAAACCTGCTATCGCGCATTGCCGGCGACGGAGACGGCGGGATCACTTGCCAGACCTGCCGTGCGTATCGCCTGTTCGATTCCTTTCTCCAGCCAGCGGGTGATGTTGGGGTGAGGCACGAGGCCCTGGCCGTTCATTTCAAACTCGGCGCCTTCGAGCAGCCGTTGATAGGGGCCCGAGCCGTAGAGACGATTGGAGATAATCAACACCCGGCCGCCATTGCGGTTTCCCTGTTCAATCTCCTCCCTGATCTGAGCCAGGGCCTGTTCTCGCTTGTCCGACCAGTCCTCGCGCAGGGTCATCGCCTTGATGGCTCTGAATGGTCTATCCAGTCCCTGCTTGATGCGTTCAATATTGGCGTTGATGACATCAAGCCAGCGCTCATTTTCCTCATCATCCATCTTGCCGTGGGCAAGCAGGATGACGGTTTCGTCTTGCGGCCGTTTACTGATCTCCATCAGGCGATCCCGAAGGATATTCGCGATGAGCGGGTCTTCCTCGTAGCCGCCGAAGGTCTCGAAGATCGCACTGCTGCGGATACGGGGCGGGAGATCGCCATGAAGAGCGGCGGGCGGCTGTTTTGATATACCTAGAATATAGTCGGTACGTGCTTTCATGTGATCCCGCAACGCGTACATGCGGACAAAAATGATCCGTGTGATCCCCTCTCGCTCGAGCTTCTGCACGGCCTGGCCCAGGATCAATGGATCACCCATGCCCGGCGCCATTTCTATCCGATAGCGTTTGCGCAGGGGCGCGATAACTTTTTCCAGACCGTCGTTGTATGGCTGGGTGGAACCGTGGGGCATGATCAGCACGCCGATCTGCTCCTTTGATGCGTCGGAATAACGGTTCGCCGTCTGTTTCAGCCAGGTCAGCACATCGGGATGAGAAAATATGGATTTGCCCATGGCGATGTCGAACTGGCCGAACTTGCGGCCCAACCAGCCTTCCATGGACATACGTTGATCGAACTTGACGCCAATGGCGAAAGGGACGAGCAGCGTACGACCGCGCTTGGCGGCGGTGCGGATGATCATCTCATCTATGGCTTCGTTTTTTTTATCCTGGTCCTGGGCGCCACGATCGTAATAGACATGGATAGCGACCTCACGAAACTCGTGGCGGTCAGTCACCTCCTGCACCAGTTTTTCAAGGTCACTTTTGATACGTTGTTCACTGGCTTCATCAACTGCACCACTCCCCAGCACCACCAGGTGCTCCTGTGCCGGATCCGCGCTCAGCGCCTCCACCCTGTCAAGCAGGATCTGGGCGGTCAGATAGCTTTCCGCCATGGGCGGCGCCCATTGAATCGGGGCGCGTCCTTTTAGCGCCGTAATTTTCTGCTGATACGGGCCGAGCGTGGCATCTGCCCCGGAAAGAAACATCGGTATCGCGACAATGTTATCGACGCCCTGTTTCTCCAGCTCAGCCACCGCCCGTTGGACGTATTCCACATAGTCGCCCTCGATCCCCTGACGGTTCTCGCCGATCAGGGCCAGACTGGCGGGGTGTGTCTGCCTGAACTGCTCCATCACTGCATTGATCTCCTGATTACCCAGGTAACCCCGGTCGGCCGCCACGACCAGGAATCCGGTCTTCAACGGCCCGGCCTCCCCGTTCTGAGGCATAAAGAAAAACATCACGAACGACAAAAAATAAAGTCTGATCCCAAAATGGATGGCTGTTGTAGAACCTTGTTTTCTCGGCTGTGTCATACTCGCTTCTCCTGTCTTGTCAAACACGTTTTAAGATCATTCAACTCACCGGCAAACCAATGCTTTTTGACGTTGGCAACCCAGAGGGTGATGGCGACAGTGATAAGCCCGAAGATCACTGCGGCAAAGGCGACGATGAGGTCTTCACTCATGCCGCGGTAATCACCATCAGACAAGCCATCAAGTACCCAAGCTATCGTAATCACGGTGGCCACCAGCCCCACCATCACCGCCACACGGGCGACGATGTGTGGTCTCTCCAATTCTTTGAGAGCAAATATTTCAAGATCGTCCGCCGTCCTATGCGGATTTTCCTGGTAATGGCTGAACAGCGGGTATCCTCTTACCGGACGTAAACGCATGGCAGGCCCCTTGCCTGCCAGAGAACGAACGGCCTGGATGTAATGGCGATTATTGCGCCTCCTTTGAAGATATTGATTTAAAATACTGCTTAGCATTAAAAAGGCGTAAAAAAACAGCAGGGTGATCGCCAGCAACACTGGCGGCAGCAATAACCCTGAGAGCTGGTGTATCAACACTTCGGTCTGTGTGGCATTCATTTTTTCGCTCCCCATCTGTACCTATGAATAAAAAAGCCCGGCATCCCACACGTTGGTAACGGTCTTCGCGCTTGATGAGGGTGGAGGACAAAAGACCGTTTAGAGGAGATGGGAAGCCGGGACATGATCGTCTACAAGCTCTCGTAGCGGAACTTGATCCACCCACTGGTGCCCGCATCATTGTAGTAACTGAGGATCTGCAGCTTGTATTGCACCGATCCAGTATCGATGGCGTAGACCCGGTAATTGGGCCACAGCTTGTTGTTACCCTGGAGACTGTAGGCGTACCAGGTGTTGTCCTTGAAGACGCCGCCGGCGCTGTCCTGTCCATAGAATCTCGTAATATCGGTTCCCGCAGGACTGGACGTACCGCTGACATAACCGCCGATAGTAGCAGTATCAATCGGACCGAAGGCGCCTCCGTTGCCACTGCCGGAAACACCGCCGTTGGTCCAGATACTCCAGTCTCGCCCGTCGGCGCTGACCTCCACCTTGATATCCCAATCCGTCGCCGCCGTGGTGCAATCCACTTCCGCGACGGCGTCGATATCGAAGCAGTTGCTGCCGCCGGCGGCACCAATGGCGGCCGTCCAGGTGGTCGGCGTGGTTGAAAACGCACTGTTCCCCGCCCCCTGAATGAAGAGTTCCAGAGTGATGTCTCGGCTGGCCTGGACGATATTGGTGACATGGAATTTGGCGTAGCTGTCCGCCGCCGCAGACTTCACCAGCCACCATTGGTCCGGATTGGCGGAAACGGTGTACGTGGGCGGGCCGCTGTAGAGCCACCAGCCATCGCTGCTGCCATCGCCTTTAATGTAGGGAACATTGCGGTCTTCCGCGAAGGTGAGACCGGCGGCACTAGTAACAGCATCGAATGCCGCCAGCTCGCTTCCGGCCGTAGCGTTGAGAAATACCGAAGGGTTGGGATCACCGGTTGCGGCATCATAAAAATCATCCTGGGCATCGGCGACAGCTCCCGCCACCGTACCCGGCCCCGAGACGCCACCGTTGAGCTTGATACTGGTGCGCTTGAAGGCAATATGCCAGGCACTGCTGGCAGTGGCGTCTGCATCGCTCAGATTCACCACCTGTCCGGTGTCAAGATTGAAGTAGGTATATTTGTTTTTCGGGTCAGTGGGACCGGCGCCGAGCCCGCCCGCCGTGGCATCGATCTGAACCGACGCCGCGGCGCTAGATGATGACTCCTTGCTTGCATTTGTCGTATCGGTGCCGCCGCCGTCGACACATCCGGACAATGCGCCCAGCACCGACATCATGAGAAGTGGTAACACCAATGATTGTTCATATGTTTTCATGGCTTAACCCCCCATATTGACAATGTCGGAATACTCAACACCAAGACCACCCGGATCCTGCATCACGTTGTCGCTGTCAAGCTCCGGTTCGCGCCCATTAGCCGAGGTGTCGATCAGATGCATGCCCCGGCCTCCTTCCCACAAAAGGCCGGTGTATACACCGGTGGTAAGCAGGGCCGCGGAGCCAATCGTTACTATCGAAACCGCGATTGCGGTTTGTTTCCTGGATACCTTCATCGCTATAACCTCCGTTAGTGAATTAACAAAAAGCTGCTTTATGCGGAACAATAAAAACAGGGACCCTCTCAACCATCAACACGCACCCCCAGGTAGACGAAGCGGCCCGCCGGGGGACGGAAATCGCTGAAGACATTGGGATCGCGGTGTTCGTCGGTAAGATTGTCGATACCGGCAAAGACGGAAAGGCCCCCGATCAGCCGCTGGGTCAGTTTTACGTCCCAAGTGGTCCAGGCGGGCGATTCCAATACGTTCTCGGCGTCAATAAACTCTTCACTCTGATAAACACCGCGCAGGCTCAGCAGGGTGCCCCATGCTTCGTGCTCGTAATCAACCCCCAGCTTGATTTGATGGCGAGGACGCTCCCTGAGCATTTTTCCCGTATCGAGATCTTCGCTGTCGAGCAGGGTGTAACCGGCCTTCATGTCAAAACGTCCCAGCCGGAGGTTTCCGTTGACCTCCATCCCCTGAGTCATAGCCCGGGCGAAATTCTGGTAGTCGAAAATGCGTAGCCCCGTCTGTGCCGATTTCTCGGGGTTTAGATTGGTATCAATGAGGTTTTTGATACGGTTGTGAAACAACTGGACTTCGGCACGGAATTCATCCGGCCGCATGAATTCAATGCCAAGCTGGTAGCTGTCGGAACTCTCAGGCTCAAGCTCGTTATTGCCCAATACCATGTAGCCCAGCTGGCTGTGATCGAAGACAAAAAAGCGTTCTTTAAGATTGGGCACGCGGTAGCCGCGGCCAACACCCATACGTATATTGGTGGTGACGCTGCCGACCCAATCCGGGGTATACATGGCGTTGATCTTGGGCGCGGTGTAAAAACCGAAATCGCTATCCTCCTGGATACGGATACCGGGGACAATTTCCCACCGTTCGCCAAGGAAAATGTCATCCTGCAGATAGGCTTCGATATTGCGTTTTTTCTTGGCATCCACCTCGATGGCGCGTGCCTGTCCGACCCGATCCTGGTATTGGTCCAGTGTCTCCTGGCCGAGTAACAGGCCAGAGGTGACGATCTGGTTATCCCCCCACGGTTCATCCCATTGCAGCTCGGCGCGATAGAGATCGATTTCCGCCGTGCGTTGTTGCTCTACCTCCTTTGTTGCGATGGCGTCCTGCTGGGTGACGTCACGCCAGTTCTCCTGCAACAGCCAGCCACGCAACCGTCCGCCATCGTCCAGTTTCTGTTCAAAACCCAGCGTGGCGCCGGAACGTTCAGCGTCTTCGTTCCTCTTCTGTTTGATTTCGCCGGTACCGGGGGCAAAGCTCGAAATATTGTTGTTGATATCGTCCCGGTAATAGCGCGGCGCAATATAGATTTCAGTGCTGTCATCAGGCGTCCAGGCCAGGCGCAGATCGAGATTGGTCTTGGAGCCTTCCGCACCTTCCGAACGGAAGGTGCTTGGATCGAGGTCATAACCATCCTTGTCGCGTAGGCTGGCGTTGAACTGGGCATACCAAGCGGGCTGCTCGAGCGCAAGATTGGCCGATAAGGAGCGGGCGGCAAATTCATTAGCATCTCCGCTAAGGTTTTTATTGCCATAGCTGCCGCCATCGAGACTCAACTGGTAGCCCAGCGGCCGGTCCGGCTTGCGGGTGATAACATTGATGACACCCCCCATGGCATTGCTGCCATAGAGGGCCGAGGTGGCGCCCTTGACGATCTCGATGCGCTCGATAAGGGCCGTGCCGATCTGGCTGAGATCGACCGAGGAGCCGGTGCTGGGGCTGATGGGTTCACCGTCGATGATCACCAGCACCCGGTCGGAATCCAGCCCCTGCAACCAGGCTACAAAGCCGCTTTTTCGGTTGGGCTTGAGCAGCAGACCGGGCGCGTCCTCCAGCGCCTCCTTGAGATCGCGGGCATGGGTCTTTTCGATCTCTTCGCGATCGACCACTTCGGTGCGTACCGGCACCTCCGCCACGGACTTTTCCGTGCGGGTGCCGGTAACCACTATCTTGTCCAGCTCGGCCGCCCCGTTGGCCAACCCCGCCGCCATCCCAAGCGGAAATAGCAGGAGTGTATTCACCAGCCACGTTAAGCCATGCCCACGCACAACAGGCATATAAAAAACCTCCGCAAAAAAGCGCCCACACCAAAACAACACTATTGGCTGGCTACCTTTGCCCGAAGGCTAAGTGGCTGGCTATCTATTTATTTACGACGTATATGGGTGCGCAGAGCACACCCGGCATCTACTCTATTTCGTAAGAATCAATTTCCCTTTACTGGTAATCCGCAAGCGATATTCATCACCGGCGTGTACAATCACCATTTCGTGCGCCCCTTTCAGCAGGGTGTCAATGGATACGCGATTGATCCCGGGTTTGGATATTAGTCCCTGGCTGTTCGCTGTGGCCGCTTTTGGATCATGGCGTATCTTCTTCATTACCGCAGCACCGTAAACGGGACATGCATACCTTCCTGGTAATGACTCTCCAGGCCGCCATCTTCCTCTTGCTCCACCAAATTGCAGAACAGCGCGTAGTTGCCGGGACTTAACATGAAAGTCGCCTCCCGCGCTTCACCCATGGGGAACTCCTCGATCTCCCCGATCAATTCGCCTGCCTCCGTCTCAATCACTTTGCCATGGCTGACAGGCAGGGCCTTGTGGTGCCGGTCCGTCTTGACGATGACCAATTCATGGTCCTCGTCACCAAAGTTGTTGACGCGAAAGGTCACGGGGCAGGTCTTGACCGCCTGTTTATCCAAGTCGATGCGCCACTCCTTGAGCACAACCCCGACCGCTTCAACCTGGGAGGAGCGTGGTGCAGTCACGCGTGAAAGCGAGTCTTCCGCAACCGACGGCGGTATCGCTACCGCCAACACGATCGTCGTGAACCCGACCAGCGTCCGGAGTTGAGATTGTAATTTCATCGTTTGTTGATCCTCTGACTTCATGCCGGCCAACTCGCGTTCGGCTGGGGAATTCAACACAAACACTCCGTCTGTCATGGTTTCCGGTTTGCCGTGCCCCTTGATCTAAATGATAACTATTCTCAAATAAATGTCAACTGTAATGATTATGCTTCTCATTTATATTTATTCATCCGCCGGAAGAATGGCAAGGAACGGCCGTTCACTGTGGGCGCCCAGCACGATATTCCACTGCAGCAGGACTTCCGTGCCGCTGTCACCGTCATCGATATCCAGACGGCGCGCCTGTAACTGCAGCCGCCCGTGGGGCGAGTAATACCAGCCGTAATGCGCCGCCCAGGCTCGTGACGTTACCGACTTGTCAAGCCGCCCTTGTGTGTATTCGGCGCCCGCGCCGAGATGATGCGCGGGCATGAACTGGTAATCCGCCAGGGTCCAGAAGCCACTGGCCTCGTTGGTGATTCCCGGTGTGATTTCCCGCTGGTTGAACAAGACCTCACCCATCCAGGAAAAACGCGCCGAATAGTCGTAGCCTCGGGCATATTCCGGTTCGAGCAGGACACGGAAGTCCAGCACCTGTATATCGGTTGCGCCGCCCGTATCGTTCTTGCCGGTCAGTGCGCTGAGACCCAATTGGTAGGCGATATTACCTGCCTGGCGACCGAAATAAAGTTTCCCTGCATAGGCCTTGTCGCCGGACTGAGCGGCGTCGAAGGCAACCTCGTTGTCGGAATTGAACACAGCACCACTGATGCCGCTACGGTAGCCATTGCCATGATCAATAAGGCGGCCCAGCGTCACGGCAGTCTCCCGTAGCTGTTCCTCACCGAAAAATTCCTCCACCGGCAAGGGCAGTGAGACTTGCGGCCGCTCCGGTTCGTGAATGGTGTTGATCAACCCGAACTCGTTGCGGTATTTCCCTGCTTTCAGGCGGAACCCTTTTGGCAGATCGGCGATCACCGCGGCCTCTTCGATACTCATGGCCTCCCCTGACGGGCGGGTCAGGAATATCAGCCCATAGAGCCACGGCTTGATCTGCGACTCCAGCGACATCTCCACCTCGCGCAGATCAAGTACCTGGCGGTTCATATCAGCACCGAAATCACGGACCTCGGCGGTCAGGTCCATATTGGCGCCCACCCGCAGATCCCTGGACCAATGACTGTCGTGAACCGCCTCGGTGCTGCGGGCAAGCGGAACAGCCGCCGCCGTCATGAGTAGGCCGAGCATCACGTGGGACGCCGGCAATGGTCGGTTATGGTTTTTAATCATTACATACTCCTGAACTGAGTTATCAATAGATATCCCTGAACGGCCGGCCGGGTACCTTGTGCCGGATGACCGTTCAATGCTTAAACAAAAAAGTGGGGATAACTCAGTTCAGGGGCGGCGCGCGGGCCAGCCAGGGGTGAACAAAAATCTGGGGAAAGTATTGCCTGTACACCGTTTCCAGAAGCAGCGCCGGAACCAGTGGCGGGAGCCCGAGTAATGGTGGAGACAACTGCGCGTAAGGCAGGTGATTGAGCTGGCATTCCTGGTGACCGATCGGCCCGCCACCGGCGCCATCGATATCATGCATGGCAAGATGCTGCGCGGCAACCAGCAGCGCGAGGATCAGCAACAACCCGAACCAGCGGTTGCCGTATATTTTTCTTGTGAATGGCCGGTTGAGCATTACTTCTTTATCACGCAGCAGGTTCCGCTTGCCGGTGCGATCCGGCGGATTGCTCCTGAAAAATACCTGAGTCGGCGTTTCAAGCCAAGATATTTTCTTAGGCTGACAAACTCGCACCATCTCAGCATGTCATCCGCCGCCTCCAGGCGGCGGATTTACGCTTCCCTATCAGGGACTACTTTAAATCATTATCCTAGGGGGCCTGCAACAAACCGCTAATTGATTTTCTTCAACAAATGGGCCGGGCAGCAATCGCTTTAGTGGTCGGAATGATATTTCCCTCTTGGAGCAGTTTGACAAGAACGATAACATATACCTCATGCTGCGCTTTGAGTTCTGACCGGAGGCGATGATGAGGGTACGGCGTAAGACACTCGTTGTCACCATTACCCTCATCGCACTGGCCGTGTTCGTGGGCTGGCGTTTCGTGCGTCCGATGAACATCTTCGTCGTCACCAAGGCCTTCGAGCGCCCCATCGACACCCGCGCTGCACCCGCCATGTTCAAGACGCTGAGCGCGCAAGAATGCGCCGCCTGTCACCGGGACTTCTATGATGAGTGGTCCACCGCCATCCACAGTCAGGCCTGGACCGACCCCTATTTCCAGGCCGACTGGCGCTATGACGACGAGCAGCAGATTTGCAAGAACTGCCACACCCCGCTGGACCGTCAGCAGGAATACCGCGTGCTGGGCTTTCGCGACCGCGCCAAGTGGGACCCCGTCCTGGCGCCCAACCCGGACTTCGACCCCCGGCTGCAGCACGAGGGGGTGACCTGCGCCGCCTGCCACTTTCGCGACGGCGCCATCCTCGGCCCTTTCGGGCTGGACACCGCACCGCACCCGGTGCAAAAGCTGGCCGACCCCAACCAGGTCTGCGTGCGCTGCCACGTGGTGCAAGGGGAGCGCTGGGACACATTTTACAAGATGCCACCCTGCGGCACGGTAGCCGAGATCAGCCGGGGCACCGACCAGAGAGAACCCAGCCGCGGCCAACCCCTCTTTCTCGGCGGGCGTACAGGGGAGATCCGGGTGGAAGAGATTGCGGGCCTCGGCTGAGTGGACTGCCACATGCCGCGGGTGGAGCGGCCGCTGGTGGCGGGTGGCGAGGTACGCCCCGCGCGCCGCCACCTGTGGCGCGGCGGCCACGACCCGGCGATGGTGAAACGGGGGCTCACGATCCGATTCGAAGCGACGTCGCCGGATGATTCGGACCGCCGGCGCGCCGTCCTGACGCTGACCAACACCGGCGCCGCCCACTATCTGCCCACCGGTACACCGGACCGCTACCTGACCGTGGCGCTGCGCCTGCTCGATGCAGCGGGACAGGTCCTTGAGGAACAGACCCACACCCTGCGGCGCACGGTGCTGTGGCGACCCTTCATCGTCGATCTGTGGGACACCCGCCTGCCCTACGGCGAGCCGCGCCGCTATAGCTTGGCGTTCCGCGAAAGTCGCGCCGCGGCCGTCGAGGCGGTGGTACGCTATCACCTGCTGGATGAGAGGCGCCGCCGGCGCATCGGCTACGAGAACACCACCCCCATCAGCTACGAGGTGTTCCGCCAGCGCCTGGCATTGGCGGAGGATTCGTCGTCACAATGATGGCGCTTGATCCGCGAACCTATGAGGCCCGGTATCACAGCAGAAACCCGATAATCTTCCGCTATAAATCTATGGGCAAGTTTTCCCAACAAAGGCATACGTATTGCACGCCAAGAGTTCTTTGCGGAAACCATAACTGTCTTATCGCCTACGCATGCGGGAAGCCTTCTTCTTGGCGGTTTTGTTACCAATACCCTCGATAATCGGACAACCGTTTTCACTCGCCCGGCATAGATTCAGCAACAGCCGAAGCTCCTTGCGCAGGGTATCGAGGTCGGCAAGGCGCGCCTCTATCTCCGCCAATTTGTTGGCCGTCAAGTGGCGCATCTCATCGCGGGCGCCCTGTGGATTCTCCCGCATCTTCAGTAGCTCACCAATCTCTTTCAGGCTGAAGTTCATTTGCTGGGCGCGCTGGATGAAACGCAGCCGGGAGATGTCGCGCCCGCTGTAACGGCGGATGCCGGAGCCCGTGCGTACGACTCCGGGAAGCAGCCCCAGTCTTTCGTAATAGCGCAAGGTGTCCGGGCTCAAGCCCAACATCTCGGTGACTTGTCCTATCCGGTATGCGTTCATTGCTCCCGACCTACTGACTGTTGTTCTCCAAGGGTTGCCGCCAGATGACTTGCAATAGCTTCACGTAAGGCTTTTTCGGACGGCGATGCCGTAAACACGAGAGCGCCATCAATGGCGATTGCCGGTGTCGCCAACACGCCCAGTTCAACTGCATAGTCGATCTCTTCGAGCACATCGACCCGGCGCCATTCAACCCGTTCAGCGCCGATCTCCTGTGCGATCTTCTCTACGCTCCGCACGGCACCCAGACAACGCCGGCAACCCGGCGAGGCAAACACTTCAATTTTTATCACAGCCTGTATCTTCTATTAACCGGCCCCGTCCAACCCTGCATTCGAATAACTGGCTCACGCACAATCGGAAACACGATCTACGGTTCACCATTCCGCGAGCCACGCCGGTGCCGCCTCCTGTAATAATAGATGTATCCGCCCCATCCCAATAGCCCCAGGCCCAACACGATGAGAATGCTATTTCCGGTACTCAGGCCGGACAGCAGCCCCAGACCGCCAAAAGCGAAAAGCAGCAGCGCGGCACAGCAAATCACCTTGAAGACGATCAGGGTTGAAAGGCCTTCTTTCTTCATCCGTTATCTCCTGCATCTGGCATGCGGTGCCAATATACCAATGTGTGCGTTAGTCACCCGACACGCCGGTATCGCCACATAGATGGCCGATCCGGGCAAGTATCCCGCACAACTGCTCCCGCCCCGGCGCCCGCCCCTCGACCTCCATGGTAATCGTCTTTTCCGCAAGCCTGCCTTCGATATTTTTGACACCCCGGAGCCCGGCCAGCGCCTCACGGATCTGCGCCAGGCACCCCTCACAGTGCATCGTGGGCACTTTCAGCACAAGTCTTTTTGTCTCTTGATCTTTTACCTTGCCCCACGTTAGCAGCAGCCGTCCAGCGAAGGAGTTCAGCAACACCGCGGTCACGCTGGCGGCCATGGCCACCATGGCCATCACCGGATGCACCAGGCCGGTAACCGCCGCCGGCACGCCAATGCCGTTGAAGGCGAATGCCAGGATGACGTTCTGCACGGTTTTGCGGAAGCTGGCTTTGCCGATCTCGTAGGCATCCACCACGCCGCCCAGGCGCTCGCCCACCAGCACGATATCGGCGGTCTCGATGGCGATGTCGGTGCCGGCGCCAATGGCGATGCCCACATCGGCCTGGGTCAATGCGGGGGCATCGTTAATGCCGTCGCCCACCATGGCTACGCGGCAGCCCGTTTGCTGCAGGCGGCGCACCTCGGCGGCCTTGTCCTCCGGCAGCACCTGGGCCATGACCTCGTCTATGCCGACCTGCGCAGCCACAGCGCGCGCCGTTCTTGCGTTGTCGCCGCTGATCATCACCGGCGTAAGCCCCGCCGCCTTCATACGGGCGATGGCCTCACGGGCATCCGGCTTCAGGGTGTCTGTGATGGCGATCAGTCCTACCACGCGATCCTCGCGGGTGACGGCGACGACGGTGGCGCCCGGCTTCTCGAGCCGACCGACGCTATCCTGCATGGTGGCGACATCGGCGCGCGCGGCGGGCAGGAAACGGGGGCTGCCGACCCACACGGCCTGTCCGCCGACCCGGGCCAGGACCCCGTGTCCCGGCAGGGCCTCGAAGGCCTCGGCCTCATGCCGTTCCACACCAATCGCGTCGGCATGATTGACGATGGCGCGGGCCAGCGGATGCTCAGAAAGGCGCTCCACCGCGGCAGCCAGCGCCAGGACCTCCGATGTGTTCGAGCCATTACTCGCCACCACTTCCGCGACCTGCGGTTGCCCTAAGGTCAGGGTGCCGGTCTTGTCGAGCACCACCTTCCTGACATCCTTGAAGACCTGGAACGCCGCGCCGGAGCGCATCAGGATGCCTTTTTGTGCCGCCATGCCGCCGCCACGGATCATGGCCAGCGGCGCCGCCATGCCCAATGCGCAGGGATACCCCATCACCAGCGCCGCCAGCGTGGCATACACCGCACGGCTGAGATCGGCTTCGCCGGTTATCAGCCAGGCGCCGAGGGTCCAGATCACAAAGGCCCCGGCCGCAGTGATGAGCACACCCGGCACGAAGTATTTCAGGACCCGATCGACGAGTTGCAGGATGCCGGGTTTCAGGGCGCGGGCCTGCTCGATGGAGCGGGCCACTTGCTGCAGAAAGCTCTCTTCGCCGATGCGGGTGGTACGCACCAGCAACGTGCCACCCCGGTTGACCGAGCCGCCGATGACCGTATCGCCCAGCGCCTTGTCCACGGGCATGAATTCTCCCGTGACCAGGCTCTCGTCCACCGCCGAGGCGCCCCCGACCACCTCACCATCCACGGGGATGCTCTCGCCGGGCCGGATACGTACGCGATCGCCCGCCCTCACCTCCTCGACCGGGATCTCTTGCTCGTGCCCGTCGCGCACCACCCGCGCCGTGGCCGGCTGCAGGCTCATCAGCTTGCGGATCGCCTGGGAACTGCGCGTGCGCACCAGCAGGGACACGTACCCCGAGAGGATATGGTAAGCGGTGATGAAAACCGCCGTACCCAGGAAGTCCGCCATCGGCCAGGGTTGCTTGAAGAAACCGACCAGTCCGCCGGCCAGCCCGCCGAAGGCGGCGAACTCCATGAGCACGTGCTGATTCAGGATGCCGCGCATGAGCGAGGCGGCGGCCATTTTCAGGATGGGCCAGCCGATACCGAAGATCATCGCCAAGGCCAACGCCAACATCACCCACGGGAACCAAGGTCGATGCAGCCCGAGCCACATGGCGGTCATGAATCCCAGCGAGAGCAGCATCACCCCCGCCGCCGCCAGCAGCCGGCCGCGGTGGCGGCGCAGCTCCGTCTCCTCTTCCTCGAAGCTACGCACCTTGCGCGGATCACGCACGGTGTAGCCCAGGCTGCGCAGCGTATCGCGGATGGGCTCTGCGGATACCTTGGCCGGGTCGTGGTAGATCAGGGCCTCTTCGTGGGCCAGGCTCACGCTGGCGCGCTCGACACCGTCAAGCTGCGTCAGTGCCTTCTCCACCGAGGCCACGCAGAATGAACACTGCATGCCGCCGATCTTGAGCCGCAGCCTGGCAAGTGGTTCAGCATCGATGGGGCGCACGATCACCCCCGTCTAGCGAACGACAAATTCGCCCGGCTGCCATTTCTGAATCCGGTGGTTGCCGAAGTCGACCGCGAAGACAGCCCCGCTGTCCGCGACCGCGACACCGAGTGGCCGTTCGAACTGCCCCGGGCCATCCCCCCGTTCACCGAAAGCGGCCAGAAAGGTACCGTCGGGCGTGAACTTCTGTATCCGGTGATTGAGAAAATCGCTGGCGAATATATTTCCGTCAGGCCCGACGGCCACGGACATGACCGTACGAAACCAACCATTGAACGGCCCCGCGATATTCAACGCCAGCGGGCCGCCCCACTTGTGGAGGAAATCGCCGGCGGGCGAGAACACCTGGACACGATCGTTGTAACCGTCGGCCACATACACCGTCCCATCCGCGGCGATGGCCACGTCCGTCGGATAGTTGAAGCGTCCGGCACGGATGCCCCTCTCGCGGGTCACGCCCCACTGGCGGACGAAGCTCCCGTCGGGATGCAGGCGCTGGATACGCTGGTTGTAGAAATCTGCCACGAAAAGGTCGCCGTTGGCCGCCACCGCCACCCCGCCCGGC
>JASBUE010000065.1 GCA_030148045.1 Candidatus Tenderia sp. | reverse complement strand
CCCGGCGACAACGTCGCCATGACCGTCAGCCTGATCGCGCCGATCGCCATGGAAGAAGGTCTGCGTTTCGCGATTCGTGAAGGTGGCCGCACCGTCGGCGCCGGTGTTGTTTCCAAGATCATCGAATAAGGAAGCACGGCGAAATTGACGAGGGGTGAGGGCTCCGCCGCTCTCATCCCTTGTTGCTGTTTTTGGTTACCAGGATAGGCCAGTAGCTCAATTGGCAGAGCGGCGGTCTCCAAAACCGCAGGTTGGGGGTTCGATTCCCTCCTGGCCTGCCATTCTGGTGGCTTTTAAGAAATTTGAGGTGTATGGACAAGGTTAAGTTGACAATAGCTGTGGCATTCACCGCCGCTGGTGTGGTTGGGTTTTATTACTTTGCCGACCAGTCGTTGCTGATGCGGGTGCTTGGCTTGTTGGCGATGATCGGTGTGTCTCTGGCGATCGCCTATCAGACGGCTGTTGGTCAGCGAACCTGGGGCTTTGTGACTGACGCGCAAACAGAAGTCAAGAAGGTTGTCTGGCCTACGCGGAAAGAGGCGTTGCAAACCACTGCGATCGTGCTGGTGATGGTGTTGATTGTCGCACTCTTTCTTTGGGCGCTGGACTCCATTCTGTTGTGGTTGGTCCGGTTGTTGACTGGTCAAGGGGAATAGTCACATGGCAAAGCGATGGTACGTAGTGCACGTTTATTCGGGCTTTGAGAACCAAGTCAGGCGCTCGCTGGAAGAGCGTGTACGTCATGCCGGCATGGAAGAGCGCTTTGGTGAGGTGTTGGTGCCGACCGAGGAGGTCGTCGAAATGCGCGCCGGTCAGAAGCGCAAGAGCGATCGCAAATTCTTCCCCGGCTATGTCCTGGTGCAGATGGAGATGGACGACGAAACATGGCACTTGGTCAAGGATGTGCCCAAGGTGATGGGGTTCGTGGGCGGCACCACCGATCGTCCCGCGCCCATCAGCGACCGCGAGGCCCAGCGCATCCTGGAGCGCGTGAAGGAAGGCGTGGAGAAGCCCAAACCGAAGGTGTTGTTCGAGCCGGGCGAGATCGTTCGGGTCGTCGACGGACCGTTCGCCGATTTCAACGGCGTGGTGGAAGAGGTCAACTATGAAAAGAACCGCCTGCGTGTGGCGGTGTTGATCTTTGGCCGCTCCACCCCGGTTGAATTGGAATTCGGGCAGGTGGAAAAGGGTTAAACATTATTTTGGTTTCGAAACGGGGGTGGGCTTGAGTGCTCTTACCTCCACCCTCTCGCAGGGCATAAAGGAGAGGGGAAAGTGGGTTTGTTGAGTTAAGTCGCTCGACAAACATCTGATATTAACGGGGAGCCGCAAGGCGTTCGCACCCGTCAAGGAGTCAATGCAATGGCAAAGAAAATCGAGGCTTATATCAAGCTGCAGGTGGCAGCGGGCCAGGCAAATCCGAGTCCGCCGGTGGGCCCCGCGCTGGGTCAGCACGGCGTCAATATCATGGAGTTCTGCAAGGCCTTCAACGCCCAGACCCAGAGCCTGGAAGCCGGCATGCCGGTTACGGTGGTGATTACTGTCTACAATGACCGCAGCTTCACCTTTATCACCAAGACCCCGCCTGCGGCCGTGTTGTTGAAAAAGGCAGCCGGCATCAAGTCGGGCAGCGGCCGTCCCAACACCGAAAAGGTCGGTACGGTTAACCGCGCCCAGCTGGAAGAGATCGCCACCACCAAGATGCCCGATCTCACGGCTGCCGACATGGATGCCGCGGTTCGCACAATTGCCGGTACTGCGCGCAGTATGGGCCTGAACGTAGAAGGGGTGTGATCATGGCGAAGATGAGTAAGCGTGCCAAGGCGATTGCTGAGAAGGTGGCTCCGGGTGCTGTATTGGGCATCGAAGATGCGCTGGCCCTGTTGAAGCAAGTATCTTCGGTCAAGTTTGACGAGGCCGTGGACGTGGCCGTGAACCTCGGCGTTGATCCGCGTAAATCCGACCAGGTCGTGCGCGGTTCTTCCGTGCTGCCCAACGGTACCGGCAAGACCGTTCGCGTTGCGGTATTTACCCAGGGCCCGAATGCCGATGCCGCTAAAGAGGCGGGCGCTGACATTGTCGGGATGGATGATCTGGCCGAAGAGGTCAAGAAAGGCAATATGGATTTCGATGTGGTTATCGCCTCGCCCGACGCCATGCGTGTCGTCGGTCAGTTGGGCCAGATCCTGGGTCCGCGCGGCCTGATGCCCAATCCCAAGGTCGGCACCGTCACGCCCGATGTGGCCACGGCGGTCAAGAATGCCAAGGCCGGTCAGGTGCGTTATCGCACCGACAAGGCCGGTATCATTCACACCACCATCGGCAAGGTCAGCTTTGACGTCAGTGCGCTCAAGGAAAACCTGGATACCCTGCTGGCGGACCTGAACAAGGCCAAGCCCAGCAGCGCCAAGGGCATTTACATGAAGAAGATCACCGTCTCCACCACCATGGGTCCCGGGGTGGGGGTAGAGAAATCCAGCCTTTCCCTGTAAAGGGAACGGCTATTGTGTTGCGCCGCCCGCATATTCGGGGCGGCGAAAAAAGACTTTGGAGCCATCAGGCGACTGGTGGCAGTCAAAGACCGTGGGTGCCAAGCCTTGCAAGTGGAAGGCGCGGCTTAATGGAGCGATCCGGCCTACGTAGACGGTGCCACCCAAAGCGGGATTTTCCCGGTCGGGGTCGCCGTAGGTGGATATCCGCTGACGGATATCTTGGTTAGACCTTTTGGAGGTAGGTTATGGCTCTTAATCTGAATGATAAGAAAGCCATCGTTGCCGAAGTCGCGGAAGTGGCCTCTGTGGCCCATTCTGCGATTGCAGCTGAGTACGCCGGCCTGAGTGTGGGCCAGATGACTGAGTTGCGTGCCAAGGCGCGTGAGTCCGGTGTTTATCTGCGAGTTGTGAAAAACACCTTGGCTCGTCGTGCGTTGCAAGGGACTGGTTTCGAGTGCATGAACGAAGCCTTGGTCGGCCCGCTGGTGTTGGCGTTTTCCCAGGAAGATCCTGGTGCCGCCGCCCGCGTGATCAAGGACTTTGCCAAGGCGAATGAAAAACTCGAAGTCAAGCTGGTGTCTATTGGTGGCAAACTGCTGGCCGCCGGTGATATCGAACGCCTGGCCAATATGCCGACCAAGGAACAGGCGATCAGCTTGCTGATGGCGTTGATGAACGCCCCTGTCGAGAAACTTGCACGCACCCTCAACGAGATACCGACCAAGGTTACGCGTGTTGTTGCCGCAGTGCGCGACCAGAAGCAGGCCGCGGGTTAATCGCAGTCTGGGTATCGCGTTACAAGCGATGATGGTTTGAGTCTTTATTTTTATTAATTAGGAGATAGTCAAATGGCTGTATCTAAAGAAGATATTTTGGAAACGATTGCCAACATGACCGTGATGGAAGTGGTCGAGTTGGTTGAGGCCATGGAAGAGAAGTTTGGTGTTTCTGCCGCTGCAGTTGCAGCTGCCCCTGTTGCCGCCGCCGGCGGTGCTGAAGGTGGTGCCGCCGCTGAAGAACAGACTGAATTCGATGTTGTGATGAGCAGTTTCGGCGACAACAAAGTTGCCGTTATCAAGGCGGTTCGCGGCATCACCGGTCTGGGTCTCAAGGAAGCCAAAGAAATGGTTGAAAGTGCTCCTTCCACTATCAAGGAAGGCGCTTCCAAGGAAGAAGCTGAAGCAGTCAAGAAGCAGCTCGAGGAAGCCGGCGCTGCGGTTGAGCTTAAGTAAGTTTCGACACTGCCAGGGTGCTTTTGACGGCATCCTTAATCGGCTGGCGGCCTCGTGCCGCCGGCCTTTTGCCGTTGTTGAGACGGCAGCATGTTTGGCTACAGCAAGGCTTTGAGACGATTGACGCTGCAACAATGCAGGTCTGTTGTGCTCAATATGTAAAGTACTAAGACTGAGGAACTCCGATGGCCTACTCTTTTACGCAAAAGAAACGCATTCGAAAGACTTTTGGCAAGCAGCCGCGTGTGCTGGAAGTCCCCTATTTGCTGGCGACCCAGCTCGATTCGTATCGTAATTTTCTTCAGGCAGATGTTCCTGTGGACGCGCGCGCCGACCTCGGTCTGCACGCGGCCTTTTCTTCAGTCTTTCCGATTCAGAGCTACACCGGAAGTGCTGAGCTGCAGTATGTAAGCTATCGCCTCGGTGTGCCCGCGTTTGACGTGCGCGAGTGCCAGATGCGGGGCATGACCTTCGCCGCGCCGCTGCGCGTCAAGGTCCGTCTTGTCATTTATGATAAGGAGTCCAGCGCCTCCGAACGTAGCGTCAAGGATATTAAAGAACAGGAAGTCTACATGGGCGAGCTGCCGCTCATGACCGAAAACGGCACCTTTGTTATCAACGGTACCGAGCGTGTGGTCGTCTCCCAGCTGCATCGTTCACCGGGTGTATTTTTCGAACACGACAAGGGCAAGACCCATTCCTCAGGCAAGCTGCTGTTCTCCGCACGTGTGATTCCCTACCGCGGTTCCTGGCTGGATTTCGAGTTCGATCCCAATGACAATCTGTTCGTGCGTATCGACCGTCGCCGCAAACTGCCGGTGACCGTGCTGATGCGCGCCCTGGGTTATTCCACCCAGCAAATTCTGGACGAATTCTTTGAATACAATAATCTGACCCTCACCGATACGGGCGCCGAATTGGAACTGATCCCCGAGCGTCTGCGCGGTGAGACCGCCCTGTTCGACATCAAGACCGCCAAGGGCGCTGTCGTGGTGGAACAGGGGCGGCGCATTATGGCGCGCCATATCCGCGAAATGGAAAAGGCCGGCATGGCGAAACTGGAAGTGCCGGACGAGTACCTGGTGGGCAGGGCGTTGGGCAGTGAAATCGTCGACGAGACCAGTGGCGAAGTGCTGGCCAACGCCAATGACGAGATCACTTTAGAGCTGCTGGACAAGATGCGCCAGACCGGGGTGAAGAAATTCAAGACCCTGTTCACCAATGATTTGGACCACGGCCCTTACATTTCCGATACCCTGCGTATTGACAATACCAACGACGAGCTTGAGGCGCAGATTGAAATCTATCGCATGATGCGCCCGGGCGAGCCGCCGACGAAAGAGGCCGCGCAGGCATTGTTCAACAATCTGTTCTTCAGTGAAGATCGTTACGACCTGTCTGCTGTGGGCCGCATGAAGTTCAACCGCCGTCTCAAGCGTGACGAGGTGACCGGGCCGGGCACGCTGGATCGGAACGACATCCTCGATGTCATCAGGGCGTTGATCAATATCAAGAACGGCAATGATAGCGTGGATGATATCGACCACCTGGGTAACCGTCGTGTCCGTTCCGTCGGTGAGATGGTGGAAAACCAGTTCCGCATCGGTCTGGTGCGCGTCGAGCGTGCCGTCAAGGAGCGTCTGAGTCTGGCGGAAAGCGAAGGCTTGATGCCGCAGGAGCTGATCAACGCCAAGCCGGTGTCGGCGGTGGTGAAGGAGTTCTTCGGCTCCAGCCAGCTGTTGCAGTTCATGGACCAGAACAACCCGCTTTCCGAGGTGACCCATAAGCGCCGTGTTTCGGCCCTGGGGCCGGGCGGGTTGACGCGTGAGCGTGCCGGCTTTGAGGTGCGCGACGTGCATCCGACCCACTATGGTCGTGTTTGTCCCATCGAGACCCCTGAAGGTCCCAACATCGGTCTGATCAACTCACTGGCCGTGTATGCCCGCACCAATGAATACGGCTTCCTGGAAACACCTTATCGTAAGGTGGTCGATGGTCGTATCACCGACGAGATCGAGTATCTGTCGGCCATCGAAGAGGGCGAGTACGTCATCGCCCAGGCCAGTGTGGCGGTGGACAAGAACGGCAATCTGCTGGACGACCTGGTCTCCTGCCGTCACAAGAACGAGTTCACCCTGTCGCCGCGTGACCGCGTCAACTATGTTGACGTTTCACCGCGTCAGATCGTCTCGGTAGCGGCCTCGCTGATTCCCTTTCTTGAGCACGATGACGCCAACCGCGCCCTGATGGGTTCCAACATGCAGCGTCAGGCGGTGCCGACCCTGCGCGCCGAGAAACCGCTCTGCGGCACCGGCATGGAGCGCACCGTGGCCATCGACTCCGGTGTGGCGGTTGTGGCGCGTCGCGGCGGTGAGGTGGAGTCGGTGGATGCCGCCCGCGTGGTGGTGCGTGTCAACGACGAAGAGACCGTGCCGGGCGAGCCGGGCGTGGATATCTACAACCTGACCAAGTACACCCGTTCCAACCAGAACACCTGCATCAACCAGCGCTCGCTGGTGAAGAAGGGTGATGTGATCGCGCGCGGTGATGTGCTGGCCGACGGCCCCTCCACCGACATGGGCGAGCTGGCCCTGGGTCAGAACAT
>JASBUE010000063.1 GCA_030148045.1 Candidatus Tenderia sp. | reverse complement strand
GAGAGTAACACGGCCTGGGTGAAAGAGATGTTGCAGGAGGAAAACCCTCATGGCTGAATGGTTTGCGATGGGCGGGCATGGCTTCTATATCTGGGGGTCGTTCGGGGTGGCGGCCCTGTTCATGATTGCCGAGGCGGTGTTGGTGGTCGGGCGCCGGCGAACTTTGGTGCGGCGGCTGGGTCGTATGATTCGTATGAATTCCGAGGTGGAGTAAATGAAGGCGAGACACAAGCGCATGATGTTCGTCGTGGTCGGGCTGACGGGGGTGGCCGCGGCGGCGGCCCTGATCCTGGGCGCCATGCAGAGCAACATCAACCACTTTTTCAGTCCCACCGAGGTGGCCGGCAATCAGGCGCCCAAAGATCGCACCTTCCGCCTCGGCGGCCTGGTAGAGGAGGGCAGCATAGAGCGCGAAGACGACGGCCTGACGGTCTACTTCAATGTCACCGACAACGCCGAAGTGGTGCGCGTTACCTATACCGGCATCCTGCCCAACCTGTTCCAGGAAGGTCAGGGTGTGGTGGCCCAGGGCAAGCTCGGTGAGAATGGCGTTTTTATGGCCGACGAGGTGCTGGCCAAACACGACGAGACCTATATGCCGCCGGAAGTGGCCGAGGCGCTGGAAAAGGCGGCAGCTCAACAACCAACAACGACTCAAGGGGGTATTTGATGATTCCTGAAATAGGCCATTTTGCCCTGATCCTGGCCCTCTGCCTGGCCCTGGTGCAGGGCACCATCCCCATCATCGGCGCCCAGCTGAACCTGCGCTCCTGGATGGCGGTGGCGCGTCCCGTGGCGCAGGGGCAATTCATTTTCCTGGTGATCGCCTTCGGCTCTCTGGTCTACGCCTTCGTCAATGACGATTTCTCGGTGCTCTACACCGCCTCTCATTCTAATTCTCTGTTGCCGGTGCAATATAAAGTCGCCGGCGTCTGGGGTGGCCACGAGGGTTCGTTGTTGCTGTGGGGCATGATGCTGGGCCTGTGGACGGCGCTGGTGTCGGTGTTCAGCAAGAAACTGCCGGATGAGATGGTGGCGCGCGTCATCGGCGTGATGGGGTTGATCAGTGTCGGCTTCATCCTGTTCATGCTGCTGACCTCCAACCCTTTCGAACGGCTGTTGCCGGCGGCGCCCGACGGCCGCGATTTGAACCCCTTGCTGCAGGACCCGGGGCTGGTGATTCACCCGCCCATGCTCTACATGGGCTACGTGGGCTTTTCCGTGGCCTTCGCCTTCGCCATCGCTGCCCTGTTGGGCGGGCGTCTGGACGCCGCCTGGGCGCGCTGGTCGCGGCCCTGGACCATCATCGCCTGGGTCTTTCTCACCGGTGGCATCGCCCTGGGCTCCTGGTGGGCCTACTACGAGCTGGGCTGGGGCGGCTGGTGGTTCTGGGACCCGGTGGAAAACGCCTCCTTCATGCCCTGGCTGGTGGGCACGGCGTTGATCCATTCGTTGGCCGTGACCGAAAAGCGCGGCGGCTTCAAGAGCTGGACCGTGCTGCTGGCCATCTTCGCCTTCTCCTTGAGTCTATTGGGGACCTTCCTGGTGCGTTCCGGGGTGCTGACCTCGGTGCACGCCTTCGCCACCGATCCGGAACGCGGGGTGTTCATCCTTGGCTTACTGGTGGTCGTGGTGGGTGTTTCGCTGTTGCTCTACGCCTGGCGTGCGCCCAAGGTTGGGCTGGGCGGCAAGTTCGATCTGGCCTCCAAGGAGACCATGCTGCTGAGCAATAACGTGATTCTGACGGTTGCCGCGGCCATGGTGTTGCTGGGCACCTGTTATCCCCTGTTCGTCGATGCCCTGGGCCTGGGCAAGGTGTCGGTGGGCGCGCCCTACTTCAATTCCATGTTCGTGCCGCTGATGGTGCCGCTGGTGTTCCTGATGGGCCTGGGACCGATTGCGCGCTGGAAAAAGGCCAATCTGCCGGAAATGATGGTGCGGCTGAAATGGGCTGCGGCGGTGAGTATCGCCACCGCCATTCTGATCCCCTTCGCCATGGGCGAGTGGGTGTCGTTGGCGGCGCTGGGCATGCTGATGGCGGCCTGGATCGTCACCACCGCGGCCTATCACATCTACAGCCGTTTTAAATCCACCAAGCCGGATCAGCCCTGGGGGTTGCGGCTGAAGGCCATCCCGGCCGGCTTCTGGGGCATGCACCTGGCCCACGTGGGCGTGGCGGTGGCCGTCATCGGCGTCGCTCTGGTGACCAATTATGAGAGCAACAAAGACGTGCGCATGGATATCTGCGACACGGTGGAGGTGGGTGGTTACACCTTCCGTTTCGACGGGGTGATCGAGACCAGGGGACCCAACTACACCGCCAACCAGGGCATGATCCGGGTCATGCGCGACGGTCATGAGCTGGAGACCCTGCGGCCGGAAAAACGTATCTATACGGTACAGACCATGCCCATGACCGAGGCCGCCATCGACACCAGTGTCTGGCGCGACATCTACGTCTCCCTGGGTGAGCCGGTCAGCGGCGGGGCCTGGAGCGTGCGGGTCTATCACAAGCCCTTCGTGGTGTGGATCTGGGCAGGCGCCGTATTCATGGCGCTGGGCGGCATTCTGGCCATCGGCGACAAGCGTTACCGCGTCATGGCGCGGCGCGACAGCAAGGTCAAGGCCCAGGGAGCCATGGCCACCACCAAACTGGCGACGGAGAAAGCTTGATGGTTCGTTATCTGGTGCCTCTGGCGATCTTTATCGTGTTGGCCGGCTTCTTTTACGTCGGCCTGAGCCTAAATCCGCAGGCGGTTCCCTCGCCGCTGATCGACAAGCCGGCGCCCAGCTTCGAGCTGAGCCAGCTGCACAGCCCAGCGCAGACCGTCTCCCGCGACGCCAATCTGGGCAAGGTCTGGCTGCTGAATGTGTGGGCCTCCTGGTGTGTCTCCTGTCGCCAGGAACATCCCCTGCTGATGCAGCTGGCGCGCACGGGCGAGGTCCCCATTGTCGGCCTGAACTACAAGGACAGCCGCGAAGAGGCCATCGACTGGCTGCGGGATCTCGGCAATCCCTATAGCGTCAGCGGTTTCGATGTGGATGGTCGCGTCGGTGTCGATTACGGCGTCTACGGCGTGCCCGAGACCTATGTCATCGACAAGCAGGGCGTGATTCGCCACAAGCACACCGGGCCGGTGACGGTCGAAGCATTGCAGAACGAGATCCTGCCCCTAGTAAGGAAATTGAACGGATAATGAACAGAATAATCGCAATGGCGCTGCTGGTGACGGTGGCATGGACGGTGCAAGCCGAAGAGGCGGAGTACATGGGCTGCGATCCGGTCATGCACAACCGCGTTATGGGCGTATCGGCAGAACTGCGCTGTCTGGTGTGCCAGGGTCAGTCGCTGGCCGATTCCAATTCCGATTTCGCCCGCGACATGCGTCAGCAGATCCAGGAACTGATGGAAGACGGCATGAGCGACCGCCAGGTGGTGGATTTCATGGTGGAACGCTACGGCGACTACATCCGCTACCGGCCACCGCTGAAATCGACCACGGTGCTGCTGTGGTTCGGACCGGCCCTGCTGCTGGCGCTGGGGATCGGGGTGCTCTATTTGAACGTGCTGCGGCGCAAAAAACAGATTCAGGATACACCCCTGTCCGCCGCGGATCA
>JASBUE010000060.1 GCA_030148045.1 Candidatus Tenderia sp. | reverse complement strand
GCGGCCATGGCGGCCTCGGTTTTCCGTTTCCGTATCCCGGCGTCGACGCCGGCCAGGGTCAGCGGCAGGGCCACGTTGTCCGCCGCGCTCAGGCGCGGGATGAGATGAAAGAACTGAAACACGAAACCGATGTGTTCGCGCCGCACCCTGGCCTGTTCCTCCTCATTCAGGGTGTTTACCGCCTTGGCATTGAAGCGGTACGTGCCGCTGTCGGGCGAGTCCAGCAGGCCGAGGATATTGAGCAGGGTGGATTTGCCCGAGCCGGAGGGGCCCATGATGGAGATGTATTCGCCCGCCTCGATGTTGAGATCGATATCGCGCAGGGCGTGCACCGTCTCTTCGCCCACCAGGAAACTGCGGTTGATGCCTTGGAGCTCAATCATTGCGCGCCGGTTTCGGCGACGGCGTAGGCGCCGTCTTCCACTCCCGGGCGGTCCAGCGAGGTCACCACCCGGTCACCTGCTTCGAGCCCTTCAAGGATCTCGGTGTAGTCCCAGTTGCTGATGCCGGTCTTGATGTCGCGCAGCTTGAGCACTTCGTTGTCGGCGTCATAGAGCATCACCCGGGGGCCTTCCATCACCGCCACGGTCGGGATACGCAGCACGTCGCCGTGCGCTGACAGGATGATCTCGGCATCGGCGCTGTAGCCGGCCAGCAGCCGTGGTGTCTGCTGCGGGTCGCCGAACGCCACTTCAATATCCACGGTGCGGGCCTGTTTTTCCCGATCCAGCACATAGTCGGCGATGCGCCGCACCCGCCCGGGAAACTGTTCGCCGCGATAGGCGTCCAGGCTGATGCGCGCCGGCATGTCCACCGCGACGGCGGCTGCGTCGACCTCATCGATCGGCGCCGCGACGAAAAAGCAGCTGTTGTCGATCAGGTCGATGGCCTGCAGGGTGGCGATGCCGGGTGGGGAGGGGGTGACGTATTCATTCAATTCGCCGTTGATCTCGGCCACCACGCCGGCGAAGGGGGCGAGCAGCAGGGTGCGGGCCAAGGTGGCACCGGCCACGTCCATGCGCGCCTCGCTGACCTTGGCCGAGGCCTGGGCCGAGGCGCATTCGGCGCGGCTCGACTTGGCCCGGCTCACCGCCTGGTCGATCCGTTCTTGCGAGGCGGCGCCGGATTCCTCCAGGCGCTGCAGGCGCTGCGCCTCGCGCCGGGCGATATCGGCCTGGATGCAGGCGGCTTCGGCGCGGGCGCGGGCGGCCTCGGTCTCCTGTTCCGCCAGCACCACCTGGGCCTGCAGGTCCTCGTGCCAGAGCGCCAACAACAGTTCCCCGGCTTCCACACGGTCACCCTCCTGCACCGGCAACAGGGTGATCTGGCCGCCGATGGCCGGTGACAGTCCCGCCCGGCGACAGGCCTTGACGGTGCCGGCGCGGGTATTGGCCGCGGTGGCCTCCACGTCGCCGCGTTCCACGGCGGTGACGGTGACGCTGATGGGCTCGGGTCTGGACAGCTGAATCGTCGCGACAACGGTGAGCAGAATCAGGAGAGCGGCAACGATGATGCGTTTATGGCTTCGACTCACGGGGCTGGACTCCGTCCGCTTGCACAATGATAACGGTCGTCTACATTATGGGGTGAAGGCCCTGAAAAATCGAATTTTGAACCGTAATGGATTAAAATCGCGCCCGAAGCTAAAAAACAGCAGGAAAGCAATGATGAAATGTGCCGTGTATCGGAGTAACAGAAAGGACATGACCTACCTCTACCTGCCTGAAGAGGACGACATGACGCGCGTGCCCGAGGCCTTGATGAATCTGATCTCGCCGGTCGAGCGGGTGCTCGAGTTTGAGCTCACTCCCGAACGCAGGCTGGCCCAGGAGGATGCCGGCGAGGTGCTGAAACAGATCGAGGAACAGGGCTGGTTTCTGCAAATGCCGCGGCAGGAACAGCCGGAATTTTTATCCTAAACTAGATACTTCACAGGTTTTCTGAAAGCCGGTGGCTTCGGGTTACGGCTCAAAGCCGGGTTAATCGGCCATTCGGCCGATGCTTGGCTCAACTGTTTGTGAGGCGGTAAATGACGGGCAGGGTCAACTCCAAGCTGCGCCCCTGTAGCCAAGCCGCGGCGCCACCGATCTGGCCGATGCGGTTCAGGGTTTCCACCGCCGAACGGTCGAGCAGGGCATGGCCTGAACTCTGGGCGATCACGATACGGCCGATGTCGCCGTTGGCCAGGATATGAAGCCCCAAACGGACCTCTCCCTCCCAGCCCCGTTTTTTCGCCAGCAGCGGATAGTTGAAGTGGCGGGCGATATCGTCGCGAACATGGGCCAGGATCTCGGCCCTGGCGGTCTCCAGCGAAATAACCGCCGTCGTATCGGTCTGCTGCGTTATTTCCGCCTGATGAGTAGACCGGGCGGTTTCAGCGGGTTCCACCGGATCCGGTTGAGGCGCGGCCGATGCGGCGGCCTGTGGTTCATTGGTTTCGGCTGCAGCGGCGACCGGTTGGGGACTGGGTTGTAGCTGGGGGGGTGGCGCGCTGGTTTGCGGTGTCGCTGGCGGGGCCGATGAATCATCTGGCAACAGCCGTTCCGGTTCGGCCTGATCGAGTCTTAGGGTTACGACGGGTCCGGTTTGCAAAGGGATCGATGGCGCGCTCTGCCAAAGCCCGATCAGTAACAGATGCAGGGCGACGGACAGCAGGACCAGGGCGCAGAGCCGGCGCCTGGGTCCGGGGTTGAAGCGTCCGTTTGTCGCCAGCGCCGCCACCGCTTAGAGTGTATCGTAGCTGACGCCGATGAAGACGGTGCGGCCACCGGTGTTATAGGTGTCCACGATTTCATAGGTCTTGTCGGCGACATTGTCGATGCTGCCCTTGAGACGCCAGTGCTTGTCCAGCGCAAGTTCGCCGCGCAAATTGACGATGCCGTAGCCCGCTACCTCGATGGTATTGGCGGCGTCGTCGTAACGGCTGCCCTGGGCGATCAGGCTTGCGCCCACCTCGGCGCGGCCGACGCTGCGATCGATGTCGAGCCGCAGGCTCTCCTCGGCGCGGCGCGGCAGCGTGTTGCCGGTCTGCCTATCCTGGGTATCCAGCTTGGTCAGGTCCAGGCCGATGTGCCAATCGGCCAGGGATGTCTGCAGTCCGATCTCGATGCCGTCGATCTCCGCCGCGTCCAGATTGTTCATGGTGCCCGGCAACACCGAGCCGTCATAGACGATCACGTCATCGATCTCGGTCTGGAAGTAATTGGCGTTCCAGCCGCCCCACGAATATCGGCCGGCGAGGCCGATCTCGCCGGTGGTGGAGGTCTCGGGTTTCAGGTTCGGATTGCCGGCGAAAAAGGCGCTGGCCGGCCAGTAGAGGTCGTTGAAGGTGGGCACTTTATAGGCGCTGCCATAACTGGCGGTGACGCGCAGCGGCTCGTTGATTGCGTAACCCCAGGCGATGTTGCCGGTGGTCTCCCCGTCGAAGGCGTCATAGTCGTCGTTGCGCAGGCTGACCAGATAATCGTGCTTCCCCGTTCTGCCCTGGTACTGGATATAGACGCCGGTGTTGTCGCGTTCGGTGACGCTAAAGGCGGTATCGCTTTGCACCTCGTCGCGCTGGAAATCGACCCCTAAAGTGAGGGTGCTGGTGTCGCCCAGCAACAGATCGTTCTGCCAGTTGGCGTGACGGCGCCGGGTATGGAAGCTGGATGAGGCGACGCCGTTGTTGAAGCTGTCGTACTCATCGCGGGTTTCCCCCAGGGTCAGACTGCTGTACCAGAGGCCGTTGAAGGGGTAGGCGATAGTCAGGCCGCTGGCCTGTTGCACGAAATCGGCGCTGTTGGGATTGCCGTCGAATTCATTGTCGCCCTGGCTGCGCATGATGCGGGCATCGAGCTCAAGACCATTGTCGAATAGGTGTTCCAGGCGTAGCGAGGCGGCGCGGTTGGTGTAGCCGTCGTCGTCGGGTTCGTCCACCCCGAAAAAGCCGCTGGTGGGCTGGCGGGCGTCGAAACCGTCGGTCTCGAGGTTGGAAAAATTGAAGCTATAGCGGCTGTTGCCGTGACTGCCGCTGGTGGCCAGGTTGTCGCGGCGCAGGTTGTAGCTGCCGACACCGGTCTGGAATTGAGTGCGGCCGTCGTCGCTACCCTGGCGGGTGAAGATCTGGATGACGCCGCCGATGGCTTCGGAGCCGTAGAGGCTGGAGCGCGGGCCGCGCACGATTTCGATGCGTTCGATCTGGTCCAGCGGCAGAAAATTCAGCGCCGTGGTGCCGCTGGTGGCCGAGCCCTGCCTGAGGCCGTCGATCAGTACCAACACATGGTCGGAGTTGGTGCCGCGCATAAACAGGCTGGTCTGGCTGCCGGGACCGCCGCTGCGGGCGATGTCGATACCGGCGCGGGCGGTGAGCAGTTCCTCTAGCGTCTCGGCCTGGCTCGCCTC
Organism: Candidatus Tenderia sp.; assembly: GCA_030148045.1. Taxonomy (GTDB): domain Bacteria; phylum Pseudomonadota; class Gammaproteobacteria; order Tenderiales; family Tenderiaceae; genus Tenderia. The sequence goes on along the minus strand of JASBUE010000060.1, from coordinate 393 downwards.
GATGGCCTGCCGGTCGAGGACGGTGACCGAGGCCAGGCTCTGGTCGGCGGTCTGGGCCGTGCGCGTGGCGGTGACCACGACGGGGTCCATGTCACTGGCATGGGCTGGGGTGGATGCGGCCAGCGCCGCAGAGATGATAGCGATAATTCGTTGGTGCATGATGATCCTTCCCGTTTGCCGCGCACACCCGCGCGGTATTAAACAACGATTGCGGAAGGAGACGACGAGGAACAGGGAAGACCTGCCTGCCGGTGCCGCCCGCCGCAACACACTGCATTCACTCCAGGCCGGTCTCCGGGCTTGTGAGTCATGCTTGGCAGGACGGCCTTCCCACGTGTGAAACGCAGTGGCATGGATATCCGCCGTTACTCACTTACCGTTGCGGGGGCAGCG
>JASBUE010000053.1 GCA_030148045.1 Candidatus Tenderia sp. | reverse complement strand
CTGCCCGATTTGCCAGCGCTGAAATTACTGCTCAGGCACGAAAAACCACCCCTGCCGCCTGAGCTCGACATAACCCTGCAAAACGCCACCAGCCTGCCGCTGGATCAGCGCCGCGCCGCCCTGGAGCTTACGGCGTATTCGCCATTGCTCTCCTTTGATGCGTCACCGGAGTCCTTGTGGCTCGAACAATTCATGTCCCGGCTGCCGCGTTTGTCCGGACGGGAGGCTGCAGTGGTCATACGTCTGAAAAACATCCTTCACGAACACCTCCACGAGTTGGCCGAGTTGCGGACAGCTTGCCGGGAGACGGCGGCGCGGCACCCCCCCGACGCGTCTCAATGGCTGCTGCGCGACCGCTTGTTCAGGCGGCTGCGCGCCCTCTTGGCCGGCGACCCCTTTCATGCCGGCATAATCCTGATTTATGGCCTGCTCGAGGCGATTCAGTTCGAGCGTCTGCGCGGCCTGCTGCTGGCACGCTCGCAAGGCTGGGAAATGGACATCCAACTCTGGGCCCCTGCATAGATGTTTCGCCCCGCCAGGACATCATGGGTGGAACTTCTCATCGAGCGTGAAGCGACCCCCCGTATCCTCACCGATCTCGCCGCCGCCGGCGTGATCGAATTGCAACGGGCGTCGTCGAAAGAATTGCCGTTTGAGTTGGTGAGCAGAAAAGAAAACCGTGAACGCCTGCAGCGGCTCGAGGAGTTAAAAGACCGTCTTGCCGGTCTATTGCCACGGGCTGATCCGGAATCGGTGACCACGAAGTCCCTTTATGGCCCGGCTGCGCAGGTGCTGGGCGACATTGAAAAATCATTGACACGCTGGGCACGGAACGGTGCTACGCTGGCAAAGCAGCTGCGCCGTGTGGATGCAGAGTTGGACAATCTGACGCTGCTCACCGCCTGTTTCAAGGTGTTAGCCGACAAGGGCGTGGACCTTGCGCCTATCCGGGAGGCGGCGGCAAACACGGTGCGACGTTACCGGCCTATCCTGGCACTAGGCCCGGACATCGCTCCGGAATTCGCAACAGAATTTCCCGCCGACCTTTTATTACAGGCCTATCCTGCCCCTGACGTCACCCCGGATGGCGTGGTCCTGTTCGGCATTACGGACGCCAGCGTGCAGACCGAGGTGGAGCGTAGGCTGCATGCCAGGGGCGCACGTTTGGTGCGCATCCCGGATTGGAATGACGACACGCCCGATCATACCGACCGTCACGCCGCCCTCAGCGAAGAGAGACGGCGGCTCGCTCGGCAGCTCGAACAGGCAAACCGCGAGACCGGTGTGGCCGCGGCCCTCTGGCTGCTTGAGCGTTATCTCTGGTTGGAGGAGGTACTTGCGCAGACCGCAAGCGGCAGGCATTTCTTATGGATCACCGGTTGGGTCCCGCAAAACAGACTGAAGGAACTGGCGCGCCAGCTTGAACAGAGCCGGAGCCCCTTTTTGCTGCACACAGATACAGATGCACGCCACGGAACAGCGCCTGTTATCCTGCAGAATCCTTCCTGGATGAGCCGCTTTGAAATATTTGTGAAGAGTTTCGGCACCCCCTCATACAACGAAGTGGATCCAAGTCCGGTGTTGGCGCTGGTGATGCCACTCATGTTCGGCTACATGTTTGGTGATGTGGGTCAGGGCATTGTCCTGATATTGACCGGGTGGATATTGCGCAGGCGCTTCCCGGTGATGACGCTGCTCATACCGGCGGGATTCGCGGCAATTATTTTCGGCTTTATGTATGGATCTTTATTCTTCAACGAAACATTGCTCAGCCCATTGTGGCTCTCCCCCTTCTCCGACCCTCTCCTCATCCTTGTCGCGCCGCTACTGCTGGGTGCCATGCTAATTCTGGTCAGTATGGCCTTCGCCGGCATCGAGGCCCACTGGGGCGGGAACCGGGCCGCCTGGTGGGAAAGCGAATTCCCCCTCCTCGTACTCTACCCAGGATTGGCACTGTCCTTCTTCTCATTAACGTTTGGATTATCATTGATCGCTAGCGCCATCACCTGGAGACTGTTCGCTGCGCTGGTCAGCGGATTTCGAAAGCACAGGCTACCGGGTATACTGGCCGAAACCGGCAAGGCCTTACTCATACTCATCGAGGCCACCATCCAATTGGCCACGAACACGTTTTCTTTTGCGCGCATCGGGGCATTTGCCCTGGCGCATGCAGGACTGGGGCTGGCGGTGATTACCCTAGTGGAACAAACCGACAATACCATCGCCCGGATCGTCATATGGTTATTGGGGAATATTGTAGTGATCGTGTTGGAAGGCCTGGTCGTCTCCATTCAAACCGCCCGTCTGGTGATGTTCGAATTCTTTCGCAGGTTCTTGCGTACGGAAGGCAGGCCGTTTCGGCCGCTGATGTTGCCGAAATCGATTGCGGCACAGAGATGATGACAATAATACTTATTACTAATCCGAACGTAAGTTGCCTGACATTCCCATGTGGGACCGTCGGCCGCATGGACGCGGCCGTCGAGCGTACAGGGATGTATTCACAGCGTGTCCCACATGGGAATGTCAGGCAACTTATGAACTCCTTAAATAATCACTGGAGAGCATGATGTTCAGAACAAGAGCCGGGATTTTGTTTGCCATGGCCGCGATCTTCCTAGCGGCCACCACCCTCGCCTATCTGACCGTCGGCCTGTTCCCGGCAGAGGCGCTGGCAAAAGAGGACGGCAACATCGATCCGGGTGTGTTGCAGTGGGGTTTTATCGCCGCCGCCCTGGCCACAGGGCTCTCTGCCCTGGCTGCGGGCTTTGCGGTGGGGAGCGTCGGCGCTGCGGCCGTCGGCGCGGTCGCGGAGAAGCCCGAGGTCTTCGGGCGGGCGCTGGTCTTCGTCGGCCTGGCCGAGGGCATCGCCATTTATGGGCTAATCATCTCCATCATGATTCTCAATCGTCTTGGCTAAGGACACTGAAATAACCGCGATGCGCCTCTGCTACGTGGGGGAGCCGGTGACCGCCACAGGCTTCGCGCTGATCGGCGCCAGCGTCCACACCCCGCCGGTGGAAGCACGGCTCGTTTGGCCGCTGCTGCTTAAGCTGCGCGCTCACACTGACTTGCTGCTATTAAACCGTGCCCATGCCGAATGTGTGGCCTCCCAGCTGGCGCGCTTGCTCAACGAGGCACCACTGCCGCCGGTCTTGGTGCTACCGGGCATGGACCGGGATGAGCAACCGCTATCGGAAATCACCGAGGCCGCACGACGCATCCTGGGCCTGGCCGACGTTACCAACAGCCGACAAACAGAGGTCTAATGGAGGACACTACATCCAAGGGGTTCAGCGGCGGGCATGTCGACACCTTTCTGGAAAAGATCGCTACCGACCGCGATCGCGAACTGCAGGCAATCGAAGGGGAATTGAAGCGGGAACTCGCCCACATCAGGCGGGTGGCGTATAAGCAATCACGGCGCTTTTTTCGCCAACAGGCCAGACAGGCGCGCGAGCAACAACAATATAGCCGCGAACGCCGCTTATCGCGGGCCCGCACCGCCCTGCGCCGGCGGCGCTGGCAGCTGTTGCTACAGCTTCAGGCACGGCTGATGACCGGCGTGCAACAACGCCTGGAAAAAAACTGGCGGGATCCACAGGTACAGCGAAGCTGGTGTGAGCACTGGTTGCGGACGGCCATCGACCATGCCGAAGGGGCCCCGCTCCACATCTCCCTGGGCGCGGGCAGCCTGACCGCGACGCAGGCCCTGATCGAGACGCTACTGGCAAACTATCCGGCGGCGTCTAGCGTGACCCGGCCCGAGGGGCAGGCAGCGGGTATCCTCATCGAATGGAACGGCACCCTCCTCGACGGCAGCCTCGCCGGCCAACTCGCCCGGGTTGAAGATTTCGTCTTCGCCAAGTTGAACGTCTTGTTGCATGCTGACCCAGCAGAGCCGGGGGAAATCCATGGCCATAGCTGAGGTCTTCTGGATCAGCGGCCCGGTGGTGAAGGCCAGGGCGCAAGGCCCCTTCCGTATGAAGGAGGCCGTGTCTGTCGGTGAGCATCGGCTCGCCGGCGAAGTCATTCGCCTCGAGGGCGGAGACATCACGGTACAGGTCTTCGAGGACACCACCGGCCTGCGGCCGGGAGCACGCGTCGAAGGGAGCGGCCAACCGCTGGCCGTCGAACTCGGTCCGGGCCTGCTGGGGCAACTGTTCGATGGGATCCAGCGCCCCTTGCAGACGATTGCCGCCCACCAGGGTGATTTCATCGACGTGGGCCTCACGGTGCCAAGCCTGGACCGTGAACGGCGCTGGCCCTATAAATCTCTGATCCAGGCCGGCGATCACATCACCGGCGGCAGCGTCATCGGCGAGGTACAGGAGACCGCCGATACCGTGCATCGCGTACTGGCGCCTCCCTACATCGAGGGTGAATGTCTCTCCACCGTAGAACCTGGCGAATACAGCATCGAAACGCCGCTGGCGGTGGTGCGCACCGCTGCGGGCGAGAAACACGCCATCAGCATGCTACGGCGCTGGCCCATCCGCGCAGCGCGCCCCTGCAGCCAACGCCTGACACCGGCACAACCGCTGCTCACCGGCCAGCGTATCCTCGACATGCTGTTCCCGGTTGGTAAAGGGGGGACGGGCGCCATGCCGGGGGGCTTCGGCACCGGCAAGACCGTATTGCAGCAAACCCTGGCCAAGTGGTGCGGCGCCGATGTCATCGTCTACATCGGCTGTGGCGAGCGCGGCAATGAGATGGCGGAGCTGCTGCAGGCGTTTCCGACCCTGGAGGACCCGCGCACGGGGCGGCGCTTGATGGAGCGCACGGTGATGATCGCCAACACCTCGAACATGCCGGTGGCCGCGCGCGAGGCCTCGATCTATACCGGCATCACCCTGGCCGAATTCTTCCGTGATCATGGCCTGCACGTCGCGCTGCTGGCCGACTCCATCTCGCGCTGGGCCGAGGCGCTGCGGGAGATCTCCGGCCGTCTCGAAGAGCTGCCCGCCGAGGAAGGCTATCCCGCTTACCTGCCGACGCGGCTGGCCGAGTTTTTTGAACGGGCCGGACGGGTCGTCACGCTTGCTGGCCAGGAGTCATCACTGACCGTGATCGGCGCGGTGTCGCCACCGGGGGGTGATTTTTCCGAACCGGTGACCGCCCATTCACAACGTTTCGTCAAGAGTTTTTGGGCGCTCGATCGCGAGCGCGCCCGCGCCCGCTTTTATCCGGCGATCCATCCTCTGGACAGCCATTCCGGCTACATCGATGACGTCACCGGCTGGTGGAAGGAGGTCGGCGGACTACGTTGGGTAGAGCGCCGCAAACGCATACTGGAGTTGCTCCAGCAACAGGCGCGGTTGGAGAAGATGGTCAAGATCGTGGGCCGTGACGCCCTGGCCGCGGACCAGCGCCTGACCCTGGTCTGTGCCGAGATGGTCGCCGAGGCACTGTTACGACAGTCGGCGCACTCGGAGACGGATCGCTACTGTGTGCCGGAAAAACAGGTCGCCATGCTGAACCTGCTCGACCGCTTTCTCGACCTGGCCGGGGAGGCCGTCGCCGCCGGCATCGACCCGGACACCTTGCCCGCCCTGGCGGTGGTGCGTCGCCTGCAACGCATGGGCGAAGAGATCCCCAATGAACAGAAGCAGGCATTCGATACGCTGACCCGAGAACTGGAAGACGCCTTCGCCAAACTCCAACGGGGAAACAAGGCCGCAGACGCATGACTATGACTAACAGCCAATTGCTGCATAAATGCCTGACCGGTGTGCAAGGGCCGCTGCTCTTCACCACCCGGGTAAAGGGCGTCGGTCTACACGAAAGGGTTGAGGTGATCGCCCCCGATGGTGGCCGGCGTATCGGGCGCGTGGTCGCGCTGGACCACGACAATGTCATCGTCGAAGTATTCCAGGGCACCGATGGTCTCTCCCTTGAGGAAAGCCGACTCCGCTTCCTCGGCGAAGCCATCATGCTGGACGTAGGCAAGGGCATGCTGGGGCGGGTTTTTAACGGTGTCGGCGTGCCCCTGGACGGCGGCCCGAAGATCCTCGCCGCACAACGTCGGCGTGTCGATGGCGCCGCCATCAACCCGGTGCGCCGCCATGTCCCGCGCGAGTTCATCGAGACCGGCATCAGCACCATCGATGCGATGAACTCGCTGGTCAGAGGCCAAAAACTCCCCATCTTTTCCGGCAGCGGTCTGAGCCATGACCGCCTCGCCACCCATATCGCGCGCTTCGCCCGGCTGCGTGAGGAACAGGAGACCGCGCGCTTCGCGCTGGTATTCGCCGCCATCGGGGTCACCTTCGACACGGCGGAGCGCTTTCGCCGTGAGATGGACGACTACGGCGCGCTGGAACGCATCGCCTTGTTTCTCAATCTCGCCAACGACCCGAGCACGGAGCGACTGTTGACGCCACGGGTGGCCCTGACGGCGGCCGAGTATCTGGCCTTCGAGGAAGGCCGTCATGTGCTGGTGATCCTTACCGATATCACCAACTACTGCGAAGCGCTGCGCGAAGTGTCGTCCAGCCACGGTGAGGTGCCCAGCCGCAAAGGCTATCCGGGCTACATGTATTCGGATCTGGCAACGCTCTACGAGCGGGCGGGACGCATTCGCGGGTGCGGCGGCTCGATCACGCAGGTGCCGATACTGACGATGC
>JASBUE010000039.1 GCA_030148045.1 Candidatus Tenderia sp. | reverse complement strand
AACAGGCCGCCATCGAGGCGCTGGCCGAGGGCTTCACCAAGTATACGGCGGTCGACGGCACGGTTGAACTGAAACAGGCCATTATTGACAAATTGGCACGCGACAATGCCCTGCACTATGCCCAGAACCAGGTGCTGGTCTCCTGCGGCGGCAAACACAGCTTCTATAATCTGGCCCAGGCCCTGCTCGAGGCCGGCGATGAGGTGATCATCCCGGCGCCCTACTGGGTCTCCTACCCCGACATGGTGTTGCTCGCCGATGCCACACCCATCTACCTGGCGGCAGGTATGGACCAGGGCTTCAAGCTCCAGCCTGCGCAGTTGGAGGCGGCGATCACCCCACGCACCCGCCTGCTGGTCATCAACAGCCCCTCCAATCCAACCGGCGTTGCCTATACCCGGGCTGAGCTGGCGGCACTGGGCGAGGTGCTGCGTCGCCATCCGCACGTGCTGGTGGCCAGCGATGACATGTACGAACACATCCTCTGGGCCGATGAGCCCTTCGCCAACATTCTCAATGCCTGCCCGGATCTCTATGATCGCACCATCGTGCTCAACGGTGTCTCCAAGGCCTACTCCATGACCGGCTGGCGCATCGGCTATGCGGCGGGCCCGGCACCCCTGATCAAGGCGATGAAGAACATCCAGTCACAGAGCACCTCCAACCCCACCTCCATTTCACAGGTGGCCGCCACCGAAGCGCTCAACGGCGACCAGTCCTTCATCCAGGACATGCTCACGGCCTTCAGGCAACGCCACGATTTCGTCGTCGCTGGCCTCAATCGCCTGCCCGGTGTGCAGTGCCTGCCCTCGCAAGGCGCCTTTTACTCCTTCCCCGACATGCATGCGGTGATTGAACGCCTCGCGGGCGTAGACGACGACGTGGCGCTGGCTGAATATCTGCTGGAACACGCCGGCGTGGCGCTGGTGCCGGGCTCGGCCTTCGGCGCGCCGGGCCATATGCGCCTGTCTTTTGCCACGCACCTGGACAATCTGCACGAGGCCTTGCGCCGTCTGGAACACCTGCTGACGGGCACCAAAGCCTCACGTTGAACCCGTAACAGTGCCGTGCTGGGTGTGGGGGCATGACGGCATACCGAGAACATTCCCTACAGGAACAGACTGGCAAGCCTTACAGCCACGGGCTTCCCTTCATCGCTGTCAGTGATTACCTTAACCCTCAACACGGAAGTGGGGGGTCGACATGGATGTCAAAATCAAACGTTCCGGTGGCACAGTCCGCCGGAACGGCTCAATCAACAGCACACGCCACAATGTGACCAGGGCCAGCACCGCGCCGGCGCAAAGCGGGTTCACCCTCATCGAGGCGATCATCACCCTGGCCATTGTATTCATCCTCACCGGCAGCTTGTCGGGTCCACTGCGCGGGCTACTGGCCAGCAATCGGGTCAGCGCCCAGGTCAACCGCCTCATCGGTTCGCTGGCCTATACCCGCAGCGCAGCCATCACGCATCACCAGCATGCGGTCATCTGCAAAAGCACCGACGGCCGACACTGTATACGCACCGGCGGGTGGCATCAGGGCTGGATCATCTTCCTCGATGGCAACCACAATCGACGCCGGGACAGCGCTGAACGACTGCTTCGGACCCAGGCGGCCCTCGCGCCCGGCTACACGCTGCGCTACCGGGGCTTTGGCTCGGCACACTATCTCGTCTACCGCCCCAGCGGGGTCACGCTGACCAATGGCAGCTTCGTCTTCTGCCCGCCCGATCACCCCACACTGGCCCGTTCCATCATCGTCTACAAATCAGGCCGGGCGCGGGTGTCACAGACACGGGCCGGGGGTGGCCGCTTGCGCTGCCCATAGCCCTGCCACACTCCGACAGTCCGCCAACCACCGCGTCAGATCCCCGGCCAGGCCTGACGCCCCGCTTCATGAAGCGTCAAAAATGCCAGCAAAAATCGCGGGCTAGCGGTATTATTTCACCGCCTTGTATTGACCTTGCGGGGCGTACTCATTACCATACGCAACCTGATTTTCCCCGGTAGCTCAGTTGGTAGAGCAGGTGACTGTTAATCACCTTGTCGGCGGTTCGAGTCCGTCCCGGGGAGCCAATTATCAGAATTGCCGGTTTGAGCTTGCTCAGCCGACTTTTTCTTTTCCAGCTCAATCACGTTTTTTGCAAGCAGGTCAAACGGTTGGCGATAGGCGGCCGTGAGCTGACCGTGCTTCCAGGTGCAGTTCGATAGTACGAACCCAAGCAAGCGGCGTTTTTCGGCCGGCGACTGCTTGCGAAACAGCGCACAGGCCTTCTGCGCGAGTTCGAGGAGGCGAATCCCCTCGTTAAGGTAGGCCTGGTTCGCGTCCTAGTGCTCACGGATCAGCTCCAGGCATTTCCGCTACTCTTCATGCCACTCCGCGGCCCTGCGGTCTAAGAAGTCGGTGTCGATGCGACCGTCCAGCGTGTCTACGTACATGGCGTCGATCCGGTTCTGGAGACAGTCGTACTCGGCCTGAATCCGCCGGATCGCATCCTCATGGTGCTGCTTCTCGTCACCGTGGCTGACACGCAGGGCCTGCGACACCCAAGCGAGGACCTCGTCGGCGAAGCGCAGGCGATCGAGCAGTTCGGCGAACCGTTCCTCCCGGGTGTACGGCTCCGGGCATTTTCCCTTCGCGCGGCTGCAGTGGTAGTAGACGTAGCGGCTCTTCTTGATCTCGGCGACCATGGAACAGCAACAATGCCCGCAGCGCATCAGGCCGGTGAAGGCAAAGTCGCGCTTCGGTTTCTTGTTGCGGTTCACATAGCGGCCGGTGAGCAGGGCTTGCGCCTTGTCCCACAGTTCACGGCTGACGATCGGCTCGTGCGTGCCGTTGTAGCACTGCCCGTTCCAGTCGAAATCACCCATGTAGATCGGGTTGCGTAGCATCTTGTGCACGCTGCTCTGCGACATCGGGTTGCCGCTGTTGCGAAATGCCAGCCCATGCTCACGGGCCATGCGGGTGACGTCCAGGACCGAATACTGCCCCATCACATACCACTCGAACATCTGCCGGACCACCGGCGCCAGCTCCGGGTCTGGCTCGATGGTCTTCTTGCCGTTCTCGCCGAGGACGTTGCGGTAGCCGAAAGGCGCATACGACGGCCAGATTCACTGCTCGGCCTTTTCGGTCATGCCCTTGCGGGTCTCCTCCGAATAATTGTCGATGTAGTTCTTCGCCATCAGAACCTTGATGTCGTGCATGAACTTCTCGGAGGAGCGGGAATCGGCAGAGAGGAATAGGAAAGTATGTACCGCCGCTGATGATGATAGCGGGAATAAAGACATCGGGGAGGCTATTGCTTGTCAGTGCAACGGGGCTGACCCAGGCATGACACCAGTCATCGCAGTCGAGACCGGCATTCGGAGAATCCGGGGATTGATCGTCGACAGGAAGAAGAACGCCGTTCACTTCCCCAGGATCGGTAATGGCACACTCATCCACCGCCCACGCAATGTTCAGCGTGAGTAGCTAGACGATGAGCAGTTGTGCGATAAACCAAATCATCAGGCCCTCAACATCCGCAGGCCGCTGGCGATGACCACGAACTCGCTGCCCTCATGGGCGAGTACGGCAACGGGCAGCGAATATATCCCGCTGACGGCGCCGACGATCAGGCTGCCGATCACAACGACGGACAGAGCCTGGTTCTGGGGTATCACGTTCCAGTTGCGGCGACTGAACCGGATCTGGTAGGGCAAGCGACCGAGGTCGTCGGCCATTAGCGCCACGTCCGCCGTTTCCAGCGCCACGTCGGTACCCGCCGCGCCCATGGCGATGCCGACGTGGGCGGCGGCCAGGGCCGGGGCATCATTGACGCCGTCGCCCACCATGGCCACGCGGCCGTATTGTCGGTCCAGTTCTTTCACTT
>JASBUE010000035.1 GCA_030148045.1 Candidatus Tenderia sp. | reverse complement strand
GCCGGAGTTGACCATGCGGATCATCTCAATCGAGGGCATGATCTCACACACCTTGTCGGCCATGTGGGTTTCCAGCGCCGTGGGGGCGCCGAAGCCGAGGCCGTTCTTGATCGTCTCCTGCACCGCCGCCAGCACCTTGGGATGGGCGTGGCCCAGGATCATGGGCCCCCAGGAGGCGACATAGTCGATGTACTTGTTGCCGTCCTCGTCCCACAGGTAGGCGCCTGCGCCCTTGTTGAAAAAGACGGGGTCGCCGCCGACGCCGCGAAAGGCGCGTACCGGTGAATTGACGCCGCCGGGGATGTGGCTCTGGGCAGCTTTGAACAGATCGTGGGAACGGGTCATATTGCGTCCTTCATGGTTGGTTCTGACAAATCGAATAGTCGGGCATATTCACCGGCCGCCTGACGGATGTCCGGCCGGCCGAACACCCCTTGGATTACGGCCAGCATGTCGGCCCCGGCCGCCAGCAGTTCCGCGCCGTTGGCCGGAGTAATGCCGCCGATGGCTGCCACGGGCAGTTCCAGTTCCTGTTTGGCGCGCTGGAGCAGCGTTTTGTCGGCGGCCACGGCATCCGGCTTGGTGGCGGAGGTGAAAAAGGCGCCGAAGGCGACATAATCCGCACCGCCGCGCCGGGCCGACACGGCCCGCGGCCACTCATTGTAACAGGAGACACCGATGATGGCCGCCTGCCCCAGTGTTTGCCGGGCCAGCCTGGCATCGCTGTCATTCCGGCCCAGGTGGACGCCGTCGGCGCCGGTCTCGGCGGCCAGCGCCACGTCGTCGTTGATGATCAGGGCAACATTGTTTTGGCGGCACAGTCGCAGCAATGTTTTTGCCTCGTTCAGGCGCCGCCCCCGGTCAGCGCCCTTGTCGCGATACTGGATCAGACGCGCCCCGCCGGCGATGGCCGCGGCTGCGCCTGCCAGCAGCCTAGCGCCCGGCAGCAGCGCGGCATCGGTGATGGCATAGAGGCCGGTGAGCCGGTGCATCAGCCTTCGGCCTCGTTATCACGGGCCCAGAACAGGCGGTTGGGCAGATACTGGCCCATGCCGATGCGGTAGCCGTGTTTGAGTGTCTCCCAGGTGTACTCCTGGGCCTCGTGAATGGCGCTGAAGGGTTCCAGCCCCTGGGCCAGCAGACCGGCGATGGTGGCGGCCAGGGTGCAACCGGAGCCGTGGTAACTTTCCGGCAGTCGCTCCCAGGTGAAGGTCTCGAGACGGCGGTGTTCAGCGTAGAGGCGGTTTTCCACCGTCGGCGTGTTTTCGTGAGTGCCGGTGATGAGTACGAACTCGGCCCCTGTGTCGAGCAGTTCCTGGGCGCAGGCGTCGAGGCTGTCGGCCGCCGCCGCCAGCAGGCGCGCCTCCTTGCTGTTCGGGGTCAGCACCGTGGTCTGTGGCAACAGCATGCTGATCAGGGCGTCGGTAACATCGGCGTCGGCCAGACTGCCGCCGCCGCCGCCGGCCAGCACCGGGTCGAGTACCACCGGGATGCGGGGGTAATCGATCAGAATGCTGTGAATGCTTTCCACGTTTTCCATGCTGCCCACCATGCCGATCTTGAAGGCGGCCACGGGCATGTCTTCCAGGACTGCGCGGGCCTGCTCCACGATGACCGATGGATCAACCGGATCGAAGCGATAGACCCCGCCGGTGTCCTGGATCGTCAAGGCAGTGATGACGGGGGCGGCATGACAGCCCATGCTGGCCAGGGCCTCGATGTCGGCCTGGATACCGGCGCCGCCGGTCGGATCATTGCCTGACAGGGTCATAACGACGGGAACTTGGGTGAGTGAAGTCAAGGCGTGCCCTCGAGTGGTTCAGTTGGCCGTAGAACATGCATGGATTCGGAAGCGCCGATTTTAACACCAGCCTGCATTTCTCACACCTGATTCAATACGAGTGTTCTGTTCAGTAGACAAAAAAAAGCCAGCCCTGCAGGGCTGGCTTAATCGTAAATATTTATTACGGAAGCTTAGAGAGACAGGACGAAGTCAACCAGCTTCTCGATGTCCGCGTCTGAAACGCGAGGCGAATAAGGAGGCATGGGTACGCCGCCGGTGACGGACGTCCAGTTGCCTTTACCGCCTTTCGCGACTTTCTCGATCAGCGCAGCCTTGGCACCGCTGTCGCCTTTGTATTTTTCAGCGACGTCTTTCCAGGCCGGACCGACAACCTTCTTATCCACGCTGTGGCAAGCCAGGCAGCCGCTCTTCTTGGCCAGTTCCAGTTCATCGGCGTTCGCTTGACCGATACCCATCATCATCACTGCCGCAGCAGGAATAGCTAACCAACGTGCTTTCATGAGTTTCTCCCCTCATTTGATTGATTTAGTGATAGAAAAACAGCAACGCTGCTGTTTCATCGGCGGGAGGCTGTTATGAATTCCCCTCCAACAGAACTCCCCCAAACTGCCAAAACATGTTGCTTATCGAGTTGATTCCCCACCCTTCACAACTGTTCGGTCGCGTTGTTATGCCATGCGCGTCCATGGACTGTCAAGGTATAACAACATATTGTTTTTTATAATCTTGTAAAGCATGAGGGTATATTTTGGGGGGATAAGGCGGTCAAGCGTTGTCCCGTTCGTCGCGGTTAATCGGGTATTCGCCTACCTTACCGACAAAGGGCAGTAGCAGCAGCCAGTGCAGGTTTTGTCGCTTTGGCTCACGAAACTGATTCAGGCCGATGCTCATGTCTTCGTGGCCCCGTTGCGGCTGGGCGCGGTAGGTGCCGAGCAGGCGGTCCCAGATGGACATGTCGGGCGTCACGATCAACAGGCCCCGGTGGACAAGCCCTTGGCCGAATCAGGTTTCCAATGTCGCCCTGCGCCAATGCCGGTTTAGGCCCGCGCCAGATAGGTCATGATGAATTCGACGATTTCAACGCGGTTATAGGCCTGTTGCAGTGAGTCGCCCCACACGGTGATGCCGTGGTGGCGGATCATCAGGGCGGGCACCTCGGGCGGCGTGATCTGGAAACGCCGGCGGATCTGTGCCGCGATCTCGGGCACCTCCAGCAGGTTGTCGAACAGCGGCAGTTCGACGTGCGGCGCCTGCTGCCAGATATCCAGTCCCTTGACCATTTCCAGTGGCGGCAGGGGCATGAGCTTCTCGCCGGCTGGGATACGGCCGGCGGCCAGGCAGGCGTCCACCGTGTGCACATGAAAGCAGGCCCGGGCGTCAGGGAAGAGTTGATAGATGGTCCGGTGAATGGAGGTCTCGGCCGAGGGCTTGGCGCTCTCTTTGAAGCGTTGCAGCACCTCGTCCGATTCGATATTGATCAGGATCAGGTCACTGGTTTCCAGCTGTCCCTTGGGCAGGCCGCTGGCGGTGATCCAGAAACAGTCTGGCCGGCTGGAGGAGCGCGCGCTCAGATTGCCGGCGCTGCCCGCCATCCAGCCGCGTTGATAAAAATCCTGGGCGATCCTGCTGAGCGCCTTACGCGTCGGCATCTGGTCGAATATCATGGCCATTATTGCCTATCCCTGTTTCGGTTTGTTGTGTCCGCCGTGCCGACGACGACCGCCGCTGCTGTCCCCGGCGCCCTTGCCCTGCCGGCGGCGTGAATGTTTTGGTTTGGCTGACCTGATCGGTTTAACCGGGGGGGCCGTTTCGGCCAGTAATTCCGGAGCCACCGGCTCCGAGCAGATCTTCATGCCGATAAACTCTTCGATCTCCGGCAGGTGGAAGGCGTAATCCTCGCAGGCAAAACTGATGGCCATGCCGCTGGCGCCGGCGCGCGCGGTGCGGCCGATGCGATGGACGTAGTCCTCGGCGTTTTGCGGCAGATCGAAATTGAAGACGTGGCTGATCTCGGGGATATGCAGGCCGCGGGCAGCCACATCCGTCGCCACCAGAATAGGCAGTTTTCCGTTCTGGAACTCTTCCAGCAGACGCAGCCGTTTCTTCTGCGGAATGTCGCCGGAGAGCAGCCCGGCTTTCAGGTCGTTACCCTCAAGGTAGCGCCATACCAGGTCTGCGTGGCGCTTGGTGTTGACGAAGATGATGCTGCGCGGCGGGGCAAGCCGTTTGAGCAGGCCAATAAGCAACGGGATCTTTTCACTATTGGCGGTATAGTAGACCAGCTGACCGACCTTGTCGGCGGTGACCGACTCCGCCTCTACCGTCACCAGGGTCGGGTTGTTCATGTGCTCATAGGCTAGTTCGGTGACGCGAAATGACATGGTGGCTGAAAACAGCATGTTTAGCCGTTTCTCCGGATGGGGCATGCGCCGTAGTAGAAAACGGATATCATTGATAAAGCCCAGGTCAAACATGCGGTCGGCCTCGTCCAGCACCATGGCCTGGATGGCGCGCAGGTTGAAGATCTTCTGCTTGAAATAATCGATGATGCGCCCGGGCGTGCCGATGAGGATGTCCACGCCTTGGCTCAGCTCGGTGCGCTGTTTCTCGTAATTGGCGCCGCCGTAAACCAGCCCGAGCTTGAGGCCGGTATGCTTGTTCAAGGCCTCCGCATCTTTATGAATCTGCACCGCCAGCTCGCGTGTGGGTGCCAGAATCAAAGCGCGCGGCTGGTCTGTGCGGCGTTTTGCATCGCCGGGCTGGCTAAGCAGGTGATTCATGGTGGCGACCAGAAAGGCGACGGTCTTGCCGGTGCCGGTCTGGGCCTGCCCTGCCACATCCCGGCCGTCTAGCAGCAGTGGAATGGTCTTGGCCTGGACCGGGGTGCAATGGCTGTAACCGGCGTCGCGGAGACCGGACTGGAGCGCCTCGACCAGCGCAAGAGCGTCGAAGCGGGTGTCGGACAAGTGGGTATTGCTCATGGTTCGATCTTCTTTCCCCTTATCGAGGGGTTGCAATATTATTCAGTTTGGGCTTGAATTCTACAAGGATTGACCCAAATAAGACACTTGATCCACAATTGTTTTTATTTCATTTAAGCTAAGTCGGATAGAAGTTAAGCCCGATACTGGAGATTTAATTGTGAGTGACAAGATAGTTTACGTAACGGACGCCACGTTTGAAGCCGAGGTGCTGAATGCAGAAGGTCCGGTATTGGTGGATTTCTGGGCGGACTGGTGCGGACCCTGCAAAATGATCGCTCCCATCCTGGACGAGATTGCCACCGATTACGAAGGCAAGGTGCGCATCGCCAAGCTCAACATCGACGAGAATCCCGCCACCCCGCCGAAATTCGGTATCCGCGGTATCCCCACTCTGATGCTGTTCAAAAACGGCAATGTCGAGGCCACCAAGGTGGGTGCCGTATCAAAATCACAGCTAACAGCATTTCTCGACAGCAATATCTAAATCTTGCACCGCGGCGCCGCGTCTGGTAAAAAGGCTGGACGTGGCGTTGCAAAGGTGGTACGTTCTTGACGATAAATAGAAAAGCGGCCACAAAACCGTTTCTCGTCCTAATCCCTAGAGCCCGCACACAACGCAGCTCGCCCCATACTAAATTACAATCCATTCTCCTTTCAGCACTTTTTCGTAAGACAATACTATTCCAAATCATGAACCTAACCGAACTTAAGAAGAAATCCGCGTCAGAACTAATCGATTTAGCCCAATCAATTGGGCTCGACGGCATGGCCCGAATGCGCAAGCAGGAGGTCATCTTCGCCATTCTGAAAAACCATGCCAAAAAAGGCGAGGCCATCTATGGCGACGGTGTGCTGGAGATTTTGCAGGATGGATTTGGTTTTTTGAGATCGGCGGACAGCTCCTACATGGCTGGGCCCGATGACATCTATGTCTCACCCAGCCAGATACGCCGCTTCAACCTGCGTACCGGTGACAGCGTGTCGGGCAAGATCCGGCCGCCCAAGGAGAGCGAGCGCTATTTCGCCCTGCTCAAGGTCGACCAGATCAATTTTGAGCCGCCCGAGAATTCAAAGAACAAGGTCCTGTTTGAGAACCTGACGCCATTGTTTGCCAACGAGCGCCTCAAGATGGAACAGGGCAACGGCAGTACCGAGGACCTGACCGCCCGCGTCATCGACCTGGTGGCGCCCACCGGCAAGGGGCAGCGCGCCATGATCGTCTCGCCACCGAAGGCGGGTAAGACCATGATGATGCAGAACATCGCCCAGTCCATCGCCGCCAGTCATCCCGAGTGTTATCTGATCGTGTTGCTGATTGACGAACGTCCCGAAGAAGTGACCGAGATGCAGCGCTCGGTGCGCGGCGAGGTGATCTCCAGTACCTTCGACGAACCGGCCAGCCGCCACGTGCAGGTGGCCGAGATGGTGATCGAAAAGGCCAAGCGCCTGGTCGAACACAAGCGCGACGTGGTGATCCTGCTCGATTCCATCACCCGCCTGGCGCGCGCTTACAACACCGTCATTCCCTCATCGGGCAAGGTGCTGACCGGTGGTGTAGACGCCAATGCCCTGCACCGGCCGAAACGCTTTTTCGGTGCCGCGCGCAATATCGAGGAGGGCGGTAGCCTCACCATCATCGCCACGGCCTTGGTCGATACCGGCTCGCGCATGGACGACGTGATCTATGAAGAGTTCAAGGGTACCGGCAACATGGAGTTGCATCTGGATCGCCGCATCGCCGAAAAACGCATTTATCCCGCCATCAATATCAACCGTTCCGGGACGCGCCGCGAAGAACAGCTCACCAAGCCCGATGAACTGCAGAAGATGTGGATCCTGCGCAAACTGTTGCATCCCATGGAAGAGCTGGCGGCCATGGAGTTCCTGCTCGACAAGCTCAAGGATACCAAGACCAATGACGAGTTCTTCGAATCGATGAAGCGTTAATCAAAGCCGTTTTCTCTGCCGGCTTCGTGGCGGCGAAGAATACGAGATAAATAGGGCCGGGTTTACCCGGCCTTTTTTTCAATGGTGTGTTCCGCCAGTTTGATGTCGATCGGCTCGGCCTGCCAGATCTCCGCCGCGTATTCGCGAATGCTGCGGTCGCTGGAGAACTTGCCCATGTTGGCGGTGTTCAGGATCGCCTTGCGCGTCCAGTTCTCCTGATCGCGGTAAAGCGCGGCGAACCGCTCCTGGCATTCGACATAGGCGCCGTAATCGGCCAGCACCATGTAATTGTCGCCGCGGCTGGTAAGCGTATCAATGATGGCCTGAAAGCGGTCGGGTTGAGCGGGGGAGAAATAGCCCGTGGCGATCATGTCCAGGGCCTGTTTCAGTTCCTCATTGTTGTGATAGTAATCGAGCGGCTTGTAGCCGTCGCGCTTACGTTGCGCCACTTCGTCGGTGGTCATGCCGAAAATAAAGATATTCTCCTCGCCCACCTCTTCCTTGATTTCGATGTTGGCACCGTCCAGGGTGCCGATGGTCAAGGCGCCGTTGAGTGCGAATTTCATATTGCCCGTGCCGGACGCTTCGGTACCGGCGGTGGAGATCTGTTCCGACAGGTCGCAGGCTGGGATGATCTGTTCGGCCAGCGAGACATTGTAGTTGGGCAAGAACACCACTTTCAGCCGGTCATGCACGGCCGGGTCGTTGTTGACGATGTCGGCCACGTCGTTGACCAGCTTGATGATCAGCTTGGCCAGGTGATAACCGGGCGCCGCCTTGCCGGCGAAGAGCACCGTGCGCGGCACAACGTCGTTGTCCGGGTTGTGACGGATGCGGTTGTAGAGCGTGATCACGTGCAACACGTTGAGCAGCTGGCGCTTGTATTCATGGATGCGTTTGATGTGGCAATCGAAGATGGAATCCACATTGACCTCGATATCGAGGCGCTGCTTGATCAGCCGGGCCAGCTGTTGTTTGTTGTGACGTTTGACATCGCCAAAGCGCTCTCGGAAATCACTGTCTTCCGCCAGCGGAATCAGTTGCTTGAGCTGCTCCAGGTGCGTGACCCAGGTATCGCCGATATTGGCGGAGATCAGTCGGGCCAGTTGGGGATTGGCCTGCCTGAGCCAGCGCCGCGGGGTGATGCCGTTGGTCTTGTTGATGATCTTGTCGGGGTAGAAGCGATTGAAGTCGGCAAAAATGGAGCGTTTCATCAGCTCGGTGTGTAACGCGGCGACGCCATTGACCTTGTGGCTGCCGACCACGGCCAGGTGGGCCATGCGTATGCGCTTGCCGTTGTCCTCGTCGAGGATGGACATGCGCCGCAGCAGACCGGTGTCGCCCGGATGGCGGTGCATTACCTCGTCGAGAAAGCGGTGATTGATTTCATAAATGATCTGCATGTGGCGCGGCAGCATGCTTTCGAGCATGGCTGCCGGCCAGGTCTCCAGTGCCTCGGGCAGCAGGGTATGATTGGTATAGGCGAAGGTGCGGCGGGTAATGTCCCAGGCCCTGTCCCACGGCAGCTGATGCTTGTCGATCAGGATACGCATTAGTTCCGGGATGGCCAGCACCGGATGTGTGTCATTGAGCTGTATCGCAACCTTGTCCGGCAGCTTGTCGAAGTGGTCGTGGTATTTGCTGTAGCGATACAGGATGTCCTGCAGCGAGGCGCTGACGAAGAAATATTGCTGTTTCAGGCGCAGCTCGCGCCCCATCTCGGTGGAGTCATCCGGGTAGAGTACCTTGGAGAGGTTTTCCGAGTCGTTCTTGTCCTCCACCGCCTTGATGTAATCGCCCCGGTTGAAGAATTTAAGGTCGAAATCGCGCGAGGATTTGGCCGACCACAGGCGCATGTTGTTGACCGTACTGTTGCCGTAGCCGGGGATGGGGGTGTCGTAGGCCATGGCCATGACCTCGTCGGTGTCCACCCATTGGTAGCGCTGTTCGCCGTTGTCATCCGGATAGGTGATCACGCGGCCGTTGAACTTGACCGGATAGAGCACCTCGGCGCGCGGAAACTCCCACGGGTTGCCGTAACGCAGCCAGTTTTCCGGATGCTCGATCTGGTGCCCGTTTTCGATGCGCTGATTGAACATGCCGTACTCGTAGCGGATGCCGTAGCCGTAGCCGGGCAGGGCGAGGGTGGCCATGGAGTCGAGGAAGCAGGCCGCCAGCCGCCCCAGGCCGCCGTTGCCCAGGGCGGCGTCGTTTTCCATCTCTTGCACCTGTTCCAGCTCGACACCGATTTCGTTGAGCGCCTCGGCCAGTTCATCGCAGATGCCCAGGCTCAGGGCGCTGTTACTGAGGGTGCGGCCGATCATGAATTCCAGCGACAGGTAGTAGATGCGCTTGGCGTCCTGGCGGTAATAGCTGCGCATGGTTTCCATCCAGCGCTCCATCAGGCGGTCACGGATTGCCCAGGCGCAGACGTGATACCAGTCGCGGGTTGTGGCGGTGTAGAGGTCCTTGCCGGCGGAATACTCCAGCCGGTTGGCCATGGAATGCTTCAGGGCTTGGGTGTCCAGCCCCAAAAAGTCGTACTTGAAGGTGGGCAAATTCCGTATGTCTTTCATGCTGGTTCTCGTATCCTTGGTGTATAACTCGCTGTTTTCGCGCAGCTAACTGTTGGTGGCGCATAGAATAATAATGGCAGTGTAGTTCATATAATGGCGGCCCGCCCCGCCCACTCTTTAAAATATGGAGGTGGGGGCCACCGCCGGGGAGGGGCTTGTGGGGCATGGGGTTTTTCGGTATGATGCGCGGCTATTTCTCGGACTGCGCCGGCGCGGCGCGGATGTAGATTTGCATAAAGAGGTTTTTAGCGATGAAAGCGGATATCCATCCCGCCTACCAAGAAGTTGAAGTGACCTGCAGCTGTGGTGCCACTTTCACCACCCGCTCAACTTTGGGCAAGAAAGATCTGCACGTTGACGTCTGTGCCAGCTGCCATCCTTTTTTTACCGGCAAGCAGAAGATCGTCGATACCGCGGGTCGTGTTGACAAGTTCCGCCAGAAGTACGGCCTGAAAAAATAAGCGGCTTCATGCTGCGACCGGCAGGTCTCTTGAAAAGGGCGCTCCGACCGGGCGCCCTTTTTGCATTCTGGCTCCTGTGCCTGGCGTTTGCGCCGGTCAGGGCCGGCGAGTGCCTGCCCTTCCGCGCCGACGAGTGGGTTGAGCCGGTCCATGTCTACGACGGCGATACGGTCAGGCTCAAGGACGGGCGCAAGCTGCGCCTGCTCGGTATCAATACCCCGGAAATCGGTTATGGCGGCGCCCCTTCCGAACCGCTGGCCCTGGAGGCGCGCCAGGCATTGATAACCCTGTTGGACGAGAACCCACGCCTCGCCCTGCGCTACGAGCAGGAGCGCAAAGACCGTTATGGTCGCCTGCTGGCCCACGCCTTTTTGCCGGACAGGCGCAACCTGCAGCAGTTACTGCTGCGCCGCGGCCTGGCAGCCAGTGTGGCGGTTGCCCCCAATCTGGCCAATTTCGAATGCTATCTGGCGGTTGAGCGCGAGGCGCAAGGGCGTGGCATCTGGCAGTTGCCTGCTTACCAGGGGATCGAAACGACGGCATTGCCTGCGGGTACCACCGGCTTCCGCCTGCTGCGGGGCAAGGTAGTGCGCGTCGGCGAGAGCCGCAAGGCCCATTGGCTGAACCTGGGCGGCAACGTCGCGGCGCGCATCGACAAACAGGATCTGCCCCGCTTTGCCGGTCGGCTCGATGTCGGCCAGCTGCGGGGCAGGACGGTCAAGCTACGCGGCTGGCTCTATCAGGTCCGCGGCCAGGCCCGCCTGAATCTTGACCACCCGGCGGCGATTGAGATACTGGAGTAAGGCCCTGGCGCGCCGCTACCGTAATCGGCCGGAAACAGCTAATATATTAAGATTCAATGAATTATATGGATGAGCCCGATGAGTGAGGATTTGAAACAACGCGCCCTGAGATATCATGCCGAGCCGCGTCCCGGCAAGATTGCCACGGCCATCACCAAGCCCTGCGAAGACCAACAGGCCCTGTCGCTGGCCTATACGCCGGGGGTGGCCGCGCCGGTGCGCGAAATCGCCGCCGATGCCCGCAACGCCTACCGCTATACCGGCAAGGGTAACTTGGTGGGAGTGATCACCGACGGCAGCGCGGTGCTGGGGCTGGGCAAGGTCGGCGCCCTGGCCAGCAAGCCGGTAATGGAGGGCAAGGCGGTGTTGTTCAAGCGTTTTGCCGATGTGGATGTGTTCGATATCGAGGTGGATGCGGAAACGCCGGAGCAGTTTATCGAGACCGTGGCGCGCATCGCTCCGACCTTCGGCGGCATTAACCTGGAGGACATCGCAGCGCCGCACTGTTTCGCCATCGAGGAGGCCCTGCTCGAGCGGCTCGACATCCCCGTGTTTCACGATGACCAGCACGGCACCGCCATCATCGTCGCCGCCGGCCTGCTCAACGCCATCGAACTGCAGGGCAAGCGTCTGGAACACGCCAAGATCGTCTGCCTCGGCGCCGGCGCCGCGGGTATCGCCTCCATGCGCTTGCTGCTCACCCTGGGTATGGCCAAGGAGAATCTCATCCTGGTGGACCGCAAGGGCGTGGTGCACAGCGGCCGCGATGATCTGAACGTGTATAAGAGGGAGTTCGCCCGCGGCATCGAGCAGCGCACACTGGCCGACGCCATGGCAGGCGCCGACGTCTTTATCGGCGTCTCCGGGCCGGACCTGCTGAGCGTGGAGATGTTGAAGAGCATGGCCGACAAGCCGGTGGTATTCGCGCTTTCCAACCCCGACCCGGAGATTCGCCCGGAGACGGCCCTGGCGGCGCGCGATGACCTGATCATGGCCACCGGCCGCAGCGACTACCCCAACCAGGTCAACAATGTGCTCGGCTTTCCGTTCATTTTTCGCGGCGCACTGGACGTGCAGGCGCGCCAGATCAACACTGAAATGCAAGCGGCGGCGGTACATGCGTTGCGCGATCTGGCGCGCGAGCCGGTGCCCCAGGCGGTACTGGATGCCTATGGCCTTGGCAGCTTGAGTTACGGCCCGGCCTATATTATTCCGAAACCGGTCGATACCCGGCTGATCGACAGGATTCCACCGGCGGTGGCAAGGGCCGCCGTTGACAGCGGCGTGGCGCGGCAACCCTATCCGGCACATTACCCGCCGTTGTAAGCTGAGGGCCGTGGGGAATCCGCCCGCGGTGCCGATCGATTGTTTACGAAACAAAACTGTAAGAAGGGATTATCCGCTATGGCCAAAGAGACTGCCAAAGACACCGTCAGCGTGACCGATAACGTGACCGGCAAGACCATCGAACTGCCCATCTATCACGGCACCCACGGTCCCGGCGCGGTGGACATCCGCGCCTTTTTCAAGGAATTCGGCTACGTCACCTTCGACCCCGGTTTTGTCTCCACCGCCAGTTGCCGCAGTTCGATCACCTATATCGACGGCGACAAGGGCCAGCTGATGTACCGTGGTTATCCCATCGAGCAGCTGGCGGAGAAAAGCTCCTTCCTGGAAGTGGCCTATCTGCTGCTCCATGGCGAACTGCCCACCCGCGAGGAACAGAACGGCTTTCTCGACAACATCACCCGTCACACCATGATCAACGAGAGCCTCAAGAGTTTCTATGAAGGCTTCTATCACGACGCCCATCCCATGGCCATCATGGTCGGGGTGGTGGGGTCGCTGTCGGCGTTCTATCACGACTCCACCGATATCCGTAACCCGGAGCACCGCGAGATCGCCGCCCACCGGCTGATTGCCAAGATGCCCACCATTGCCGCGGCCTGTTACAAGCACTCCATCGGCGAGCCCTTCGTCTATCCTCGGAACAAACTGAGCTACTGCGGCAATCTGCTCAACATGATGTACTCGGTGCCCTGCGAGGAGTACGAGGTCGATCAGGTGGCGGAGCGGGCGCTGGACATGATCTTTATTCTGCATACCGACCACGAGCAGAATGCCAGCACCTCGACAATCCGCCTGGCGGGCAGCTCCGCCGCCAACCCGTTCGCCTGTGTCGCCTCGGGTATTGCCGCCCTGTGGGGACCGGCCCACGGCGGTGCCAATGAAGCCGTACTGCACATGTTGGACGAGATCGGCGACGTCAAGAATATTTCCAAATATCTGGAGAAGGCCAAGGACAAGGACGATCCGTTCCGCCTGATGGGTTTCGGTCATCGTATCTATAAGAACTTCGACCCGCGCGCCACCCTGATCCGCAAGATGTGTCATGAGGTGCTTGCCAAACTGGGTGATGAAAATGATCCGCTGTTCGAACTGGCGCTGAAACTCGAGGAGATCGCGCTGCAGGATGACTATTTCAAAGAGCGCAAACTCTACCCCAACGTGGATTTCTACTCCGGCATCATTTACAAGGTGCTCGGTATTCCCACCAATATGTTTACCGTGATGTTCGCCATCGCCCGTACCGTGGGCTGGGTGGCGCAGTGGATGGAAATGATCGGCGATCCGGAGCAGCGCATCGCCCGTCCGCGCCAGCTGTACGAGGGCGCGGCCCGGCGTGATTATGTGGAGATGGGCGAGCGGTAAGCCGGGCCGGGGGCGAGGCGCCGTAACGTCTCAGTCTTCCAAACGCAGCAGTTCCTCCACCTTGCTCAGGCTGAAGCGTTCCGTGGGTTTGCCCGTGGTCGGACAGCGCGGCGCTTGGCGCAATCCCTTATGGTCGAATACCAATAACAACACCGGCGCCTCCTGCATCATCAGGCGATAACCAGGTACTTCCACGCAATCGCCGTTGGGCATGGTGAGGCGCTGGCCGACCTGTTCGAAAGGAATGCCCTGGTTCAGCAGGAAAAGGGTGAGTTCTTCAACGGTATCTGTGAACAGGTGCAGGGTGATCTCGGAAAACTCATCGGCCGTGCCGTCGAGCACGGCGCCCACCAGGCGTGGTTCGAAGTCGTGGAGGAAGGCCATGGCTTCGCGGCCGATCTCCCGCAGTCGGCGCAAGCGTCGGGGTTGGGTATCGGCCTTGAACAGACGCTGATACTCCTGCAGCGCCGCCTGGATCTCGTGGTTGCGCGGTAGGTTGTGGGTTTGGGGGGCATGCAGACGCAGGGCGGCCTTTTGCTTGGCCAGCTGAAAATCCTTGATGCCTTCCTCGGCGATCAGGCGCGCCGCTTCCTGCGCCAAGCGTTCACGCATACGCAAATCTTTCGTATTGCTGCGCGCTGCTTTCCTTCCGCTCATGATTTAAAACAGTAATTGCGGGCTGGACTCCCTGCCGGTTTCACTATCCGGTATCGCCACCGATTCGTCAATATCGGGCGCCTGTCGCTGCGGCATGTGGTTGTGACGGAAGATTTCGAAAATGGCATCCGGTTGGCTCGGAGGGGCCAGCAATCCTGTCCTGGGATCGATGCGAACGGTGATCAAGCCTTCGGGCTGTTCCAGTTCCGCCTCCGCTGTGTCGGCCAGAGCGGTGCGCATGAATTCAATCCACATGGGCAGTGCGGCGTGGCCGCCGGTTTCGCGGTTGCCCAGGGGGCTGCCATCATCGAAACCGACCCAGCTGACCGCTACCAGTTCATGGTTGAAGCCGGCAAACCAGGCGTCACGCTGGTCGTTGGTGGTGCCGGTCTTGCCGGCGATGTCTTTGCGCCCCAGCTGCAGGGCGCGGCGGGCGGTGCCGCGGCGCACCACATCCTGCATCATGCTGGTCATGAGATAGGCATTTTGCGCTGTGATGACGCGCTCCGCCAGATTGGGTTCGGCAGGCACGTCGCCATCCAGAAGCATGTTCAACGGCTGTCCCGTGACACGCGTCTCATCCTCGGCCAGGCTGTCATTCAAGGCGGTCGGTTGTGTCTCTTTTGCCTGCCTTTCACACTCCAGACAGGCAATGGCGGGGTCTGCCTCGAACACAATGTTGCCGTCTATATCCTCGATGCGCTGGATGAAATAAGGGGTGATGCGAAAGCCGCCGTTGGCGAATACGGCATAGCCGGTGGCCATTTCCATCGGTGTCACGGCGGCGCTGCCCAAGGACAGTGAGAGATCGCGGGGCAGCCGCTCCGGGTCGAAGCCGAAACGCTGGGCATAGCGGATGGCATAGGGGATGCCGATGCTTTGCAGCAGCCTGATCGAGACCAGGTTGCGCGAGCGCGTCAGGGCTTCGCGCAGCCGGGTCGGGCCGTAGATGCGGCCGCTGTAATTCTCCGGCCGCCACGAGGTCTCCAGGCCGGGGTCGTCGAACACCACCGGTGCGTCGTTGATGATGGAGGCGGGGGTGAAGCCCTTCTCCAGCGCGCTGGAGTAGATGAAGGGTTTGAAACTGGACCCCGGCTGGCGTTTGGCCTGGGTGACACGGTTAAATTTGCTGTAGAAAAAGTCGTAGCCGCCGGACAGAGCGAGAATGGCCCCGTCCTCCGGATTCAGGGCGACGATGGCGCCGGATACATTGGGAATCTGGGCCAGCCGCCAGGCCCCGGGCGTCTGTTGCCTGATGTAGACGACGTCGCCCGGTGTGAGGATCTCTGCCGCGCTCGCCGGCGGGTTGCCGATATTGTTGGTGTCCAGATAAGGCGCCGCCCAGGATAGTCCGTCCCAGCCCAGTTCGAACTGATTACCGTCCGCCAGTACCCCTTGGGCGTTTTGCTGCTCCGTTTGCAGGATCAGGGCCGGGCGCAGGTCGCCGACTACAGGGAGTGCGTCGAGACGTTTGAATATGTCGTCCGCGTTGCTGCCAGGCCCGATTTCAATCCGCTCCACCGGGCCACGAAAGCCGTGACGATACTCGTAATTGAGCAGGCTTTGGCGCAGGGCGTCCTGCGCTGTGAGCTGGAGTTTGGGGTCAATGGTGACGAACACCCTGAAGCCGTTGGTATAGGCCTCCTCGCCGTAGCGTTCATACATATAACTGCGCACCATCTCGCCGATATAGGGGGCCTCCAGGTCGATACTTTGTCTGCTTAGCCGGGCGCTGATCGGTTCCGCCCTGGCTGTTTCGTATTCCGCCCGGCTGATATGGCCGAGGCTGAACATGCGGTTGAGGACATAGTCCCGCCGGATCATGGCCCGCTTCGGATCGGCGATCGGGTTGTAGCTCGACGGCGCCTTGGGCAGACCGGCGATCATGGCGTACTGGGCCAAGGACAGTTCCTGCAACGGTTTGCCGTAATAGATCTTGGCGGCGCTACCGATGCCATAGGCGCGGTTGCCCAGATAGATCTTGTTCAAATAGAGCTCCAGGATTTCCTCCTTGCTCAGTTTGTGTTCGATCTTGAAGGAAAGAAAGATCTCGTTGATCTTGCGCAGATAGGTCTTTTCGCTGCTGAGAAAAAAATTGCGCGCCACCTGCATGGTGATGGTGCTGCCGCCCTGGGCCTTTTCCCCGGTCATGATCAGGTTGATGGCGGCGCGCAGGATACCCTGGTAATCCACCCCCGGGTGTTCGAAAAAGCGGTCATCTTCGGCAGCCAGGATCGCCTTGATCATGGTGTCCGGAATCTCTTCATATTTAACCGGGTCGCGTTTTTTACTGCCATACTCGGCGATCAGTTGTTGGTCTCGGGTGTAGACCTGCAGCGGCACCTGGAAGCGAACATCCCTCAACACTTCGACCGAGGGAAGCTGCGGCGAGAGATAAAAGTAGGTGGCGGCAACGGCGCCGGCGCCGAGCACGAACATGATAATGAATGCGAAAAAAACTCGGCGGGTCAGGGCGTGGAGGAACTTCATGGTCGATATGCTAACGTGGTACTAAAGTGTGATTGTGCCAGCAATTTTACAGGAGCTGTCCTAAGGTTTGTTACGTCTCTTCCGATGTATACTACATGAAGTTATCGGGCCCTTTCGGGATAATCCCAGAAAATAGATTAGTAAACGTAAAGTATGGCATTGATTACCCGATAAGCACTAAGGTCATGATGACGCATCTATCATGGAATAGACACCAAGAGAGCGCAAAAATTGGATTTGTTCAAGCGAAAAGCCCCCTCCCTGCTGGGACTTGATATCAGCGCCACCGCCGTCAAACTCCTCGAATTCAGCCAGAGCGGGGGGCGTTATCGCGTTGAGAGCTATTCCGTAGTGCCCTTGCCGCCCCATGCTGTGGTAGAGAAGAGCATCGCCGATGTGGAGT
>JASBUE010000031.1 GCA_030148045.1 Candidatus Tenderia sp. | reverse complement strand
AGGTGATCGACGCCTATATCTACCGGGTCGGCGAGCTGGTGATGGGCGTGGTCAAGCGCGTCGATCGCGGTAATGTGATCCTCGATCTGGGCGGCAACGCCGAGGAGGTCATTCTGCGCGAAGACATGATTCCGCGCGAGTCGCTGCGTCCCGGCGACCGGGTGCGCGGTTACCTGCGCGATGTACGCTCCGAGCCGCGCGGTCCGCAGCTGTTCGTTAGTCGCACCGCGCCGGAACTGCTGATCGAATTGTTCAAGCTGGAAGTGCCCGAGGCGGGTGAGGGCTTGATCGAAATCAGATCTGCCGCCCGTGACCCCGGCGTGCGCGCCAAGATCGCCGTCAAGAGCAATGATCAGCGCATCGACCCGGTCGGTGCCTGTGTCGGCATGCGCGGTTCGCGAGTGCAGGCGGTGTCCAACGAGCTGGGCGGCGAGCGCGTCGATATTATTCTTTACGATGACAACCCGGCGCAGTTCGTGATCAATGCCATGTCGCCGGCCGAAGTGGTGTCCATCGTGGTGGACGAAGAGAGCCATACCATGGATATCGCCGTGAGCGAGGAGAACCTGTCCCAGGCCATCGGCCGTGGCGGCCAGAACATCCGTTTGGCCAGCCAGTTGACCGGTTGGGAACTGAATGTGATGACCGAGTCCGACGCCGAGCAGAAGAGCGAGCAGGAGTCCGCCGCCGTGCTCCAATTACTGATGGATCAATTGGATGTGGACGAAGAGGTGGCCTCCATCCTGGTGCAGGAAGGCTTCAGCTCGATTGAAGAAGTGGCCTATGTTCCCGTTCAGGAGATGCTCGAAATCGAAGAGTTCGATGAGGATATCGTCGAGGAGCTGCGCAACCGCGCCCGCGACGTGCTGCTGACGCGCGCCATCGCCGGTGAAGAGCACGGCAGCACGGAGCCGCAGCCGGACCTGCTGGAGCTGGAGGGCATGGATGAATCGCTGGCCCAGGCCCTGGCCGCCAGGGGCATCGTCTCGCGTGAGGATCTGGCCGAGCAGGCCTTGGATGATATTAGTGATATTGAAGGTTTGGACGCAGAACGGGCCAGTCAATTGATCATGGAAGCTCGTGCTCCTTGGTTTGCTGAAGAGCAGCAAGGGTAATCAACAGCTGACTGGAGGGTGACGACAATATGTCAGAAGTAACGGTTAAACAATTGGCGGAAGCAGTGGGTATTCCTGTGGATCGCCTGCTCGCCCAGCTGGGCGAGGCGGGTGTCGAGGTGCCGCCGGGTGCCGATGCCACGATT
The DNA here is from genome assembly GCA_030148045.1 of Candidatus Tenderia sp. Taxonomy (GTDB): domain Bacteria; phylum Pseudomonadota; class Gammaproteobacteria; order Tenderiales; family Tenderiaceae; genus Tenderia. Next base: position 8,576 of record JASBUE010000031.1, on the reverse strand, counting down.
AGCGACAAAGACAAGATGCAGCTGCTCAAGCACCTGCGTAAGGGCAGTGAGCAGACCGAGGCGGCGAATTCGAGCCCGAAGAAGATCACCCTGAAGCGTAAAACCGTCAGCGAACTCAGGCAGACCGGTTCGGGTAAGGCGAAGACGGTCAGTGTCGAGGTGCGCAAGCGTCGCACCTACGTCAAGCGCAGCGTCGCCCTGGCGGACGAAAAGGCCGAACTCGAAACCAAGATGGCCGAGAGCGAAGCGCGCCGCGCCGAGGAGCAGGCACGGTTGGCCGCCGAGGAAGAGACCCGGCGCAAGGCCCTGGAAGAGAAGCGCCGCCTGGAAGAGGAAGCCGAGGCCGCCAAAAAGGCGGCTGAGGAAGCGGCTGCCAGAAAGGCCGAAGAGGAGGCGCAGACGACTGTTATCGCGCCGCCCGTGCCTGAAGGGGCCGTGCCGCCGCCCGAGGCCAAGCCGACCAAGCGTGAGTCTGTCAAGGGCAAAAAACGCGGCAAGGGGGCTGGAGAGGAAGAGGAATTCGGCGGCCGCGGCAAGCGCAAGAAGGGTCATCGTGAAGAGCTGCACGTATCGGCAGGCAAATCCGGCCGGCGCAAGAAGAAAACAAGCAGGATCGGTAAGGTGGTGATCGGTGAGACCCAGCACGGCTTCCAGAAACCGACCATGCCCATTGTGCGCGAGGTGACCATTCCCGAAACCATTACGGTGGCCGAACTGGCGCAGCGTATGTCGGTCAAGGCGGCCGAGGTGATCAAGGCAATGATGAGCATGGGCTCCATGGTGACCATCAACCAGGTCATTGATCAAGAGACCGCCGCTGTCGTGGTCGAGGAGATGGGGCATACGCCCAAGCTGATGCGCGAGGACGATCTCGAGGCCGAGGTGCTGGCCAGCACCAGCGAGGAGCAGGCCGGTGAGCAGGTGCCGCGTGCTCCGGTGGTGACCATCATGGGCCATGTCGATCACGGCAAGACCTCCCTGCTGGACTACATTCGCCGCGCCAAGGTGGCCGCCGGCGAAGCGGGTGGTATTACCCAGCATATCGGTGCCTACCACGTCGAAACCGACCGCGGTATGGTTACCTTCCTGGATACGCCGGGCCATGCGGCCTTTACCGCCATGCGCGCCCGCGGCGCCCAGGTGACGGATATCGTCATCCTGGTGGTAGCCGCCGACGACGGCGTCATGCCGCAGACCATCGAGGCCATCCAGCACTCCAAGGCGGCCGGTGTGCCGCTGATCGTGGCGGTCAACAAGATTGACAAGCCGGAGGCCGACCCCTACCGGGTCAAGCAGGAACTGACCGGCCACGAGGTGATTCCCGAAGCCTGGGGCGGCGATACCATGTTCGTCCACGTCTCGGCGAAATCGGGTGAAGGCATCGACGAACTGCTCGACGCCGTGCTGCTGCAGTCCGAAGTGATGGAACTGAAGGCGGTGGAAGAGGGGCCCGCCACGGGCATCGTGGTCGAGTCCTCGCTGGACAAGGGCCGCGGTGCCGTGGCCACCATCCTGGTTCAGAGCGGCACCTTGAACAAGGGTGACGTGCTGCTGGTGGGCAAGGAGTACGGCCGCGTGCGCGCCATGTTCGACGAAACCGGCAAGCCGGTGGAGTCCGCCGGCCCCTCCATCCCGGTCCAGGTGCTGGGCCTGTCGGGCACGCCGGACGCCGGGGATACCGCCACCGTGGTGGCCGAAGAGCGCAAGGCGCGCGAGATCGCCTTGTTCCGTCAGGGCAAGTTCCGCGACGTCAAGCTGGCCAAGCAGCAGGCCGCCAAGTTGGAGAACGTCTTCTCGCAGATGGCCGAGGGTGAGGTGGGCAGCCTCAACCTGCTGGTCAAGGCCGACGTGCAGGGCAGTGTGGAGGCCTTGCGCGACGCTCTGACCAAGCTCTCCACCGACGAGGTCAAGGTCAAGATCATCGCCAGCGGCGCAGGCGGGATCACCGAGTCCGATATCAACCTGGCGCTGGCTTCGCAGGCGATCGTGATCGGCTTCAACGTGCGTGCCGACGGTGCCGCCAAGCGTGCCGCCCAGGAAAACGATGTCGACCTGCGTTATTACAGCGTCATCTACGACATCATCGACGACGTCAAGCAGGCCATGTCCGGCATGTTGTCGCCCGAGATTCGCGAGGAGATTATCGGTCTGGCCGAGGTCAAGGATGTATTCCGTTCGCCCAAGCTGGGCGCCATTGCCGGCTGTCTGGTGGTGGACGGCACGGTCAAGCGCAGCGCACCGATCCGCGTGCTGCGTGACAACGTGGTGATCTACGAGGGCGAGCTGGAATCGCTGCGCCGCTACAAGGATGACGTCAACGAGGTCAAGGCCGGTACCGAGTGCGGGATCGGCGTGAAGGACTACAATGATGTCAAGCCGGGGGACCAGATCGAGGTCTACTAGCGCATCGAAGTGGTCAAGACCATCGACTAAGCGGAAACCGGAACGTCATGCCCAGAGAGTTCAGCCGCACCAAACGGGTGGAGGCGCAGATCCAGCGCGAAGTGGCGCGCTTGATTCAGTTCGAGTTGAAGGATCCGCGCGTCGGCCTGGTGACCGTCTCCGGCGTCGAGGTATCGAAGGATCTGGCCTATGCCAAGGTGTTCGTCACGGCCCTGGGTGACGCACAGCACAGCGTCGACGAGATGCTGGCGGCGTTGAATCACGCCGCTGGCTTTTTGCGTCGCGAACTGGGTAAGCACCTGACCACCCGGGTGACCCCTCAGCTGACCTTCATCTATGATGAATCAGTGGAGCGCGGTGCCAACCTGAGTGCCCTGATCGACACCGCCCTGGGGCCGAAAGACAAATAGTCTTTCCAAACACCGAGTATTCGAGGGCGTCACATTGGCCAAGCGTCGTGCAAGAGGGAGGGACGTTAGCGGTATTCTGTTGTTGGACAAACCCGCCGGGATCACCTCCAACGCCGCTCTGCAGCGGGTCAAGCGTCTATTATCTGCTAATAAGGCCGGCCATACCGGCAGCCTGGATCCCCTCGCCACCGGCCTGCTGCCCATATGCCTGGGCGAGGCCACCAAGGTCTCCGCCTATCTGCTTGACGCCGACAAGGGCTACCGGGTGACGATCAAGCTGGGCCGGAAAACCAGCACCGCCGATATCGAGGGCGAGGTGATCGAGACCCATCCCGTGCCCGCCTTGACGCGGTCCGTGGTGGAGCCGGTATTGGCCGGCTTTGTGGGGGACATTGAGCAGGTGCCGCCCATGTATTCCGCCCTCAAACAGGACGGCCGGCCGCTCTACGAACTGGCGCGTCAGGGCATCGAAGTGGAGCGCCGGCCGCGTCGGGTTGCCATCCATTCCATCAAGCTGCTCGAGCTGCGGGCGGACGAAATGGACTTGGAGGTCATGTGTTCCAAGGGCACTTACATCCGTACCCTGGCCGAGGATATCGGCGCGCGGCTGGGCTGCGGTGGCCATGTCCAGGCCCTGTGCCGCACCCTGGCCGGCAGCTTTGAGCTGCCCCGCGCCGTGAGCTTGGAGGAACTGGAGCGGGTGCGCGACGAGGCCCCCGCCGAGGCCCTGGATTCATACCTGCTGCCCATGGACAGCGCGCTGCAGGCCTGGCCCGGCGTCAACCTGACCCGAGATATGAGCTATTACCTGCGCCACGGTCAGGCGGTGCTGGTGCCGCGCGCGCCCACCGAGGGACTGGTCAGGTTGTACGGCAGCGACAAGGAATTTCTCGGCATCGGCCACATCCTCGATGACGGCCGGGTGGCGCCAAAACGCTTATTAGCCACGGGAGATTGATCCAAATGCCTGTTTCTAGGGGCATAGGGGTGATCCCGTGCTTGTTTCAGGTGCTTTGCAGCGGTAAAATACGCCGCTTCAAAGCATGTGTAGTCAATTGTAATTTTTTTGGGAGATGTTCATGTCATTAAATACTGAAGCCAAGCAGAAAGTCGTTAACGACTTTCAGCGTTCTGAAGGGGACACCGGTTCTCCGGAAGTTCAAGTCGCGCTGTTAAGCGCCCGTATTAACCAGTTGTCGGATCACTTCAAAGAACATTCCCACGACCACCATTCACGTCAGGGCCTGTTGAAGATGGTCAGCCAGCGCCGCAAGCTGTTGGACTACCTGAAGAAGAAAGATCTCAATCGCTACCGCGATCTGATTTCACGTCTCGGTCTGCGTCGCTAAGGGCACTGCCAATCAAGCCAATGGCTGCGCAACACATGACATTGGCTGTAATCAGATTTTCCCGTTTGGAAGATGCCGAATCTTCGTTGAAAATGAAGCCACCCAGAAATCTTAAGGATACTTGATGACACCTATAAAAAAGGTCTTTCAATACGGTGACCACAGCGTCACCTTGGAAACCGGTGAAATTGCCCGCCAGGCCTCCGGCGCCGTTATGTGCAGCATGGGCGATACCGCGGTCCTGGTGACCTGCGTCGCGCAGAAAGAGGCGATCGAAGGCCGCGACTTTTTTCCGCTGACGGTCAACTATCAGGAGCGCACCTACTCGGCGGGCAAGATTCCGGGTGGTTTTTTCAAACGCGAAGGACGTCCCACCGAGAAAGAGACCCTGACCTCGCGCCTCATCGACCGCCCCATACGTCCCCTGTTTCCCAAGGCCTTTACCAACGAAGTTCAGATTATCGCCACCGTGGTTTCGCTGGACAGCGAGATCGATCCCGATATTCCCGCCATGATCGGCGCCTCGGCGGCATTGATGCTTTCCGGCGTACCGTTTCAGGGGCCCATCGGCGCCGCCCGCGTCGGCTACCAGGACGGCCGGTATCTGCTCAATCCCACCATCTCCCAGCTGGATGACTCACAGCTCGATCTGGTGGTCGCCGGCACCGAAAACGCGGTGCTGATGGTGGAATCCGAGGCCAAGGAATTATCGGAGCAGGTCATGCTGGATGCGGTCATGTTCGGCCACCAGCAGTTGCAGGCGGTGATCAACGCCATCCGCGAATTCAGCGCCGCGGCCAATGTAACGCCTTGGGACTGGCAGCCGCCCGCCAAGGACGAAGCCCTGGCCGCCGCCGTCAGCCAGGCCGCCGCGACCCGGATCGTCGAGGCCTACCAGATCAAGGAAAAACAGAGCCGCTATGCCCGCTTAAGCGAAATCCGCGCGCAAGTGGTGGAACAGCTGTGCGCCGGTGAAGAGCCGCAATGGAGCGCCGCCGAGGTGGGCGACGCCGTCGGCAGTCTGGAAAAGCGTATAGTGCGTGAGCGCATCCTCGACGGTGAGTCGCGTATCGATGGCCGTGACAACAGCACCGTGCGCCCCATCTCTATCCGCGTCGGCGTGCTGCCGCGTGCTCACGGCTCGGCCCTGTTCACCCGCGGCGAGACCCAGGCCCTGGTGGCCGCCACTCTCGGCACCGGTAAGGACGCCCAACTCATCGACGCCATCGAGGGCGAACGCAAAGAGCCCTTCATGCTGCACTATAATTTCCCGCCCTACTGTGTCGGCGAGACCGGTTTTGTCGGCAGCCCCAAGCGCCGCGAGATCGGCCACGGCCGTCTGGCCAAGCGTGGTGTCCAGGCCGTCATGCCCAACATGGGCGACTACCCCTATGTCATCCGCGTGGTCTCCGAGATCACCGAGTCCAACGGCTCCAGCTCCATTGCCTCGGTGTGCGGCAGCAGCCTGGCGATGATGGACGCCGGTATTCCGCTCAAGGCCCCGGTGGCCGGTATCGCCATGGGGTTGATCAAAGAAGACCAGCGCTTCGCCGTGCTCTCCGATATCCTGGGCGACGAGGATCATCTGGGCGACATGGACTTCAAGGTGGCCGGCACCACCGACGGTGTCACCGCCCTGCAGATGGACATCAAGATCGACGGCATCACCCGCGAGATCATGGAAGCCGCCCTGTCCCAGGCCAAAGAGGGGCGTATCCACATTCTGGGTGAAATGGCCAAGACGATTTCAACGCCGCGTGAAGAGTTGTCCGAATACGCGCCGCGCATCATCACCTTCAAGATCAATCCGGACCGCATCCGTGACGTCATCGGCAAGGGCGGCGCCACTATCCGCGCGCTGACCGAAGAGACCGGCACCACCATCGACCTGGACGACAGCGGTACGGTCAAGGTCGCCTCGGTGGACAAGGCCGCCGGTGAAGAGGCCAGGCGCCGTATCGAAGAACTGGTCGCCGACGTGGAAGTGGGCAGGGTCTACGACGGCAAGGTGGCCAAGCTGATGGACTTCGGCGCCTTCGTCACCATCCTGCCGGGCAAGGACGGCCTGGTGCACATCTCGCAGATCTCCAACGAGCGGGTCGAGAATGTGGCCGACAAGCTGTCGGAAGGTGACACGGTCAAGGTCAAGGTGCTTGAGATCGACAAGCAGGGCCGTATCCGCCTGAGCATGAAGGCGGTGGCCGAAGCTTGAGGTTGAGGCCGGCCTTAACTGCAAATAAACGAAAAGGGGCCGCTTTGCCCCCCTTTTTTGTTGAGTGTCATTCATCTGAAACGGGCGATTGCTGTCGACCGTTTACGCGCAAGCGTAGTTTCCTACTTCGATGCGGATACGCCCCGTCATCGTGATAACGACAGTTCGACTTTTTGCGTCTTCATGGTTGTTGCGGAAACAGAAGCGCCCGTTTTCATTCAAGGGCGTCCTGCCATTAGGTCGAAAGGCAATATAGTTTCCGGTACGAAAATCAAACTCCAGACTCGGCTCTATGTCCTGTTGTAGCCGGATAATCCGCTCGCCGTCTTCCTTCTCACGGTTACCGTTGCTATCTTGAAACAAGAGCCAACCCTGATTCCAGGCCGCGCTGTTGTCGCAGCTGGCACCGTCCGGACTCTTGCACAGTACCGTGTGCTCACCGCTGCGCACCGCTTCGCTCTTGCCCAAATTGAGTGCCGTGGCTATCTCATTGGCGGCGTTGGCAACTCGGTTATTGGCGATGATGTTCATGAATGACGGCGCTGCCAGGCCGAGCAGGATGGCGAATACGGACAGCACTATGAGCAACTCCACGAGGGTGAAGCCCCGTCCGTTTGTCTGTGCTAAATAGGGTGTCTGGCGTCGCATTCCCTTACCGCGCGGCGTTCGGCTCAGTCCGTCCCGAGCACGCGTTTGATGCGTTGCAGCGCTTCGCTCAGCATCTCCATGCTGGTGGCGAAGGAGAGGCGCATATAGCCCGGGGCGCCGAAGGCGGAGCCGGGCACCAGGGCCACTCCGGCTTCGCTCAGCAGGAACTCCGCCAGCGCCACGTCGTCCCTGGCCTCGGTGTGACTGTTGATGACACCGAGCACGGAAGGGAAGGCGTAGAAGGTTCCCTGGGATTCGATGCACTGCACGCCGTGGATGCTGTTGAGCTCGGCGACGACGAAGTCGTGACGCTGCTTGAACGCCTTGAGCATGTGATTGATGCATGACTGGTCGCCTTCCAGCGCCGCCTGGGCCGCCACCTGGGCGATGGAGGTCGGGTTGGAGGTGCTCTGTGATTGGATCTTTTTCATCGCCTGGATCAACGGCTTCGGTCCGCCTGCATAACCGATGCGCCAGCCGGTCATGGAGTAGGCCTTGGAGACGCCGTTGAGCACGATGGTGCGGTCGTACAGGTCGGGACAGGCGTTGAGGATATTGGTGAACGGTTGGTCGGCCCAAAGAATATGCTCGTACATGTCGTCGGTGGCGATGACCACCTGGGGATAGCGCCGCAGCACCTCGCCCAGCGCCTCCAGCTCGGCCTTGCTGTAGGCCACGCCGGTCGGGTTGGAGGGGCTGTTGATAACGAACAGGCGGGTGTCATCGGTGACGGCCGCTTCCAGCTGTTCGGGGCTGATCTTGAAGCCCTGTTCGATACCGCTCTCGATGATTACCGGCGTGGCGCCGGCCAGGATCGCCATGTCGGGGTAGGAGACCCAGTAGGGCGCCGGGATGATCACCTCGTCGCCGGGGTTGAGCATGGCCTGAGCAAGATTGAAAAAACTCTGCTTGCCGCCGCAGGAGACCAGGACCTGGTCCGCATTGTAGTCAAAGCCGTTGTCGCGTTTGAATTTAGTGATGATGGCCTGTTTCAGCTCCGGGGTGCCGTCCACGGCGGTGTATTTGGTGAAGCCGTCTCGGATGGCCTGGATGGTGGCGGACTTGATGTGGTCAGGCGTGTCGAAATCCGGCTCGCCGGCGCCCAGCCCGATAATGTCCTGGCCGGCGGCGCGCAGCTCCTTGGCCTTGGTGGTGACCGCCAGGGTCGGTGATGGTTTGATGCTTTGAACGCGGTCGGAAAGTCGGAAGTTAATGCTCATCAGGCCCTCAAAAATGCTGCACATTGCTCTAAATGTTAATATTACTTGATTCAACGCCAATGCAGAATCCCCATGACCAAGCCGTTTCACATAAATTCGCCCTATCAGCCGTCGGGTGATCAGCCGACCGCCATCAAGGGCCTGGTGGAAGGTCTTCGGGACGGTTTGATGCACCAGGTGCTGCTCGGCGTGACCGGATCGGGCAAGACCTTCAGCATCGCCAATGTCATACAAGAAGTGCAGCGTCCGGCCATCATCCTGGCGCCCAACAAGACCATGGCGGCACAGCTCTATGGCGAGATGAAGGAGTTCTTCCCCAACAACGCGGTGGAGT
>JASBUE010000025.1 GCA_030148045.1 Candidatus Tenderia sp. | reverse complement strand
GACAGGTTTGGTGGTAAAAAAGGGCTCGAATATTCTATTTATTTTGTCTTCAGGTATACCGGAACCGGTATCTTCAATATCCACCCATACACCGCCTGCCTCAAGGCCCGTCGTAATGAAAACCGTGCCGTGATCCTCAATCGCTTGCGCGGCATTTACCAAAAGATTCATGAACACCTGATTAATCTGCGATGGGATACACCTCACATGCGGAATATTACCATAGCTCTTCACCACGTCCGCTTTGTACTTTATCTCGTTATTAACCACGTTGAGCGTACTGTCCAGGCCTTGGTGAAGATCGGCGTATTGCCATTCGCTTTCATCCACATGGGAAAAATCTTTCAGGGACTGGACGATTTTCTTGACCCTCACCAGCCCTTCTTTTGACTCCTGAAGCAGATCAACCAAATCTTCTCGGAGATAATCCAAGTCCACCACTTTTTTGACTTCACTCAGTGACTTAGAGAAGTCACTATTATTGGCAGTAATAGATTCGTATTTTTCATAGACCGACAATACTCTTAGTATATTATCGATGTAATCTTCCAAGGTGGAAATATTTGAGCTCACATAACCGATAGGGTTGTTGATTTCATGCGCCACACCCGCTGCGAGCTGCCCTATGGCGGCCATTTTTTCAGATTGCAGCAACTGATGTTGTGCCTCTTCCAGCTTTTTGTTTAGCTCGGAAAGTTTATTGCGCTGCTTGATTAACGAACCTGTGGTTTTCCGCAGCCTTTTTTGATAATCCGCGGTATTGGTCGAATCGAACACTGACAGGCAAACATGGGTAACCTTGCCAGACTCGTCCACCATGGGTGAGAAAGTACAGTCCTGTTGCATATATTTTTCACCGCCCATCACTGTACGCGGGTTTGGAAATTTAAAAAGGTAGGGACGATACTCCCATGAAGTAAACGCCAGATTTTTTAATAAAAATACGCTTTTTATTTTCTTTTTAATATCACTTCCCGCCAGGTCGGGAAATAACTCAAAGAGGTTTCTCCCCCTAGCATATTCTTCCGACAAACCACTGTGTATCTCCATGAACCGATTCCAGAATACGATATTGCAATCAGCATCAAGAATCACCATGCCTGCATTGATCTGGCTCACGGCCATATCGACGAGACTTGATACATCAACAGCCATCGAAATCATAATTCTCCCAATAACTGATCAAGATTTTCCATCAGCGGTGAAAAAGAGTCCTTGGACAAAAAAAACAGCATATTGCTGGAAAACGAATATTGTTCAAGTGACAGGAACACCTCCATTACAAGCGCGTATTTCCAGTCAATTGATCCTGGCTTGATAAAATCATCAATGGTACTCTTTGTAGCGATTAGTGACGGGGCTGTGTAGCTGACCACTATTTCCATCTGCGAGGCGATCCCATTCAGACAGGCGCCGACCAGGATACTACACACATCCAAAATCATTTCACGTTGATTATTAGTCGTGATTTCACCTTCATACCCCATCAAACCTGCAAGTTCTCGCACACCGCTGTCATTGAGCAGGACAACCCCCTCACCCCTAAGCCGTCCCGAGAACGGCTGACGCAGAATAGTCAATTGCTCCTGATATGTTTCTTTGTGCGAGAGGATATCGTGTAATTCGGCTATATCGCAGACATAGAATTTGGGGACCGAGAGTTCAACAAAGGTATCGAAGAGTTTCGCCAAGGCATCGCCCGCTTGTCCCATCGCAATATTGACAACTTCTTGCAATGCATCACTGCGGTCTTCATTGAATTGTTGGGACGGATCCGTCATAACAAGTGTAATTCCTGAACAACTTTCTTTATTTCATCACCAGACATGGGTTTTTGGATAAATGCCTTGGCCCCCAGGGTGATCGCCCGTTCATATGCCTGGGTCTGAACATCCGCACTAATCACAATCACCGGCACCCGGGCACCCTCTTTCTGGAGTTCGCCTAGGACACCGAACCCATCCAGCTCCGGCATGGTCAGGTCCAGAAATATTACGTCGGGTTTCTTTTCGTGAAAGATGCTCAACGCTTCAATGCCGTTGGCCGCCTGATAAATCGGAATATCCCACTCAGGGGGTAGCGACTTAATCACTAACTTACGTGACATTTTTGAATCATCAACAACAAGCACTGAGTTAATCATAATAATTGGCTGCTCTTGAGTCGTTGTTCCCATAATGAATATGACCCCATATCAAACTCGTTTGACACGGCGGCCAGCAGCGCGAGTCATCCAGCCTCCAGTTGACATATGATTGGATTGGCCTTTGACACGGTCTTGCTACGTGATTGTTAATTGCCTTATCGGCACTTCTCTTGCCGTCTTCAGTCATTTTAAACTCTATGGTCTATGCGTATGGACCAAAAAACAGATAACTTGGCCTCAGGGACAGCGGGTGGGGGAAGTGATATTTCCACACGTATTTTGATGATAGAGGCATCCCCTGTAATGCACCTGCATAAGGCCTATACTCAAAACATGCAGAGACGCTGTGGATGAACAGAGTTTTATCCACCAGCAGGGGGGCCGGTACAGAGTGGCGCGCCGTCCTGCAAGCCAGTGATGCCAATGCAAGAGAACGATGCAAATGTCATTTCACTTGCCCGAGCGAATTTTACGAGGCTTACAATGAGAAATATATGCCGGGTAATTTTAATCACACTACTCAGCGGCTGCGCCACTCAGGTGCCACTCCCCATCAAGGAGCCCCCGCCCGGCAACCCGACGGTTGCGGAAGTACGTCAGGAGCCGCAACGGTTTACTGGCACGGCTATCCGCTGGGGCGGCGTTATCACCCAGGTGGAGAACAAAAGCGACCGCACTTGGGTGGAGATGGTCAGCCGCGAACTTAGCACCAAGGGCGAACCGATCACCGGCAGCCGCAGCGAGGGGCGCTTCATCGCCAGCTTTCCCGGCTTTATCGATCCGGCGGTCTACCATGTCGGGCAACGGCTGACCGTGGCCGGCACCATCAAGGGCGAGATCACCCGCCCCATCGGTGAATTCCCCTATATATTTCCCATTATCGCGGTCAGCACCTCCTTCCTATGGCAGGCGGAGCCTGAGCGGGTACGCTACGATCCGCCGCCGCCTTGGTATTATGACCCCTGGTGGCCCTATTATCCGGCACCTTTTTACCACAGACCCTATCCGCCCTATCATTGGTAAGCAGGACGAATGGCGATGAAAAACCTTCACCAATCACTGACGTTAATACTGGCCTTCATCTTGCTGCAGGCCTGCGCCACCACGCCGAAATTCGACACCAGCGACGTCAACCTTGACATCACTCCACAACAGGCGTCCGACAGCACCGATGCACTGCAGGGGATACGTGTACTGTGGGGCGGCGTCATCATCGCCAGCAGCAACCTAAAGGATGCCACCCAGCTCGAAGTCCTCGCCTATCCCCTGGCTCCCAATCAGCGCCCTGACATCGACAAGGCACCACTGGGACGCTTCCTCGCCCGCCAGACCGGCTATCTGGAAACCACCGACTATGCCCAGGGGCGTTTGATCACGCTCAGCGGCCTACTCCGGGAGCCCCGCGAAGGGCGCATCGGCGAAAGCGAATACATCTACCCGGTGGTCGAAATCGACCGACTGCACCTCTGGCCAAAACAGCGCGGCGGTTCACCCGAGACGCGTTTCCACTTCGGCCTGGGGGTGATCTTCAGCAATTAGGCGCTTTTCCATGGTTAAAGCCGATGGTTAACGATGCCATGAGTCACAGGCGACAGCGAAGATTTGGAAAATCTCAGTGTGGTTGCATATCCACTTCGTGGGCCAGCTGTTTGAGGGCGGCGGAGATTTCCACGCCGTAATGAAATTCCTGAAATTTTCTTAAAGGGGCCGGCAACGTCTGCAACTCGCGCTGGGCATGCTCCCGTGACTCAGCGAGAGACGGCAGCGGCTGCATCCGTTTGCCTGCCTGCATCACCGGCCGGAGCAGCGCCCTGCCCGCCTGCACATCATCTTCCAGGGTAACAATGTCGGTCGCCATCACCCCGTTGTCATCGTAACGCCGATAGACCTGCTTGCGACCCGGCCAGGTGCCCTTGCCCTCGGAACGCTTGCGCCGGGCGATACCGGCGTATTCCTGCAGTTTATAGGCGCAGTCCAGGTAAGGGGCATCGGCTGAAGTATCCATCAGCGTGCCGACCCCGAAACCATCCATGGGCACACCTTTTTCGACAAAGGCCCGCAGTTGATGCTCATCCAGGTTGCCGGAACAGAACAGCCGCGTCTGCTGCAGACCGCCCGCATCGAGGATGGCACGTACCTGCCGGGCGTGATCGAACAAATCGCCACTATCCAGGCGTACTGCCTTGACGTTGATGCCCTGCTGCGCCAGGCGCGGGGCCAGCTCCACCACTTTCTGCGCCGCCGCTTCAGTGTCATAAGTATCGATCAACAGCACTACGTTGTCGGGCTGGGCATGGGCGAAGTGCTCAAAGGCCGCTGCCTCCAGGTCATGGACCTGAACGAAGGAGTGGGCCATGGTGCCATAGCCGGGCACGCCGAAGGCGGGGTCGGCCAGCACGGTGGAGCTGCCGTCGAAACCGGCCAAATAAGCTGCGCGCGCCGCCAGCAGACCGGCCTCCCCACCATGAGAACGGCGCATACCGAAATCCACCAGCAGTTTACCCGGCGCCGCCAACACACAGCGCGCCGCCTTGGAGGCCACCAGGGTCTGATAATGCAGCAGGTTGATTACCCGGCTCTCCACCAGCTGGGCCTGGGGCAAGGGCGCGGTGATACGCAGGATCGGCTCATTGGGGAAAAACACTGATCCCTCCGCCATGGCGTGCACATCACCGGTAAATCGCAACACCGCCAGCGAATCGATAAAACCAGCACTGAAGCGGCCGGTACTTTTCAGGTAATCCCGTTCCTCCGCCGTAAAATGAAGGTTTTCCAGATACTGCAACACCTGCTCCAGGCCGGCAGTCAGGAGGAAACCGCGCTCGGACGGCAGATCACGGACGAAGAACTCGAATACCGCCGTCTTGTCCATGCCCTGCTCGTAATACCCCTGCAGCATGGTGAGTTGATACAAATCGGTCAGCAATACACTGTCAAGAGACTTCATACTACTAAACTTCATACCTTGGTCCGGCTTATGTTGTTGGTCATCTTCCTGAATCACCGCGCCTACTGCTGTGGAATTAAGGATCACGCCGTTTCAGGAACCGGGCGGCTCTCCTGCCGTCCCGCTCTCGGCAGCGTCTCTAGCGGCGAACATCAAACCCATGACCTCCGCGCCGGCATGTACGACGACGGCATGGAAACAATAGCTGACACCGCGGGGACTACCGAGCTTGTAAAAATCCACGTCGAGGAACTGGCCGGGCTCAAAGGTCCCACCATGGCACTCGATACCGACCCCGGTCGCACTCATATTGACGGCCCGGGCAATGGCCACCACGCGTCCCTGCCGTACCAGCCTGACCGGCTGGTCGATGGATTGGCGTGATTGCTTACGGCATTCCATGATCTCGTCCCCGTGCAGGCCGAACAGGGGGCGAACCCCGCGATCTGCAGCCAATTGAGTGTTGCGAAGAAATCAAGCAGTGCGCTGTCCGGTAACACAGGGATCAGGCGACCGCTCACTCTGCCTTACAGTGTAGATACAATCCGGCCCATTTCCAGGAATAAACCGGCCTTCAATAAACCGTGATCCCCCCGGCGATCAGTTCGTCCTGAATGGATGCCGCCTGTTGCAAATGCGCGCGCATGATTGCCTGGATATCTGCCTCGACAGCAGTAAGCCGTGCGGGATCGGCCAGCCGCACCTGCACATCGATCAGTTGCGGCTCGGTCACCGGCTGACCGATACAGCTGACGAGATAGCACTGCGCCTCCTCCACCTCGTCGATCTCATTCACAATCGCCACGGCGGCGCGCCGGGCGATGATGTTATAGAGCTTGCCCACATGGGTGACGGGATTCTTGCCGGCGGCCGCTTCCATATTCATAGGCCGATAGGGCGTAATCAGACCGTTGATCCGGTTGCCGCGGCCCACCTCGCCATCGTCGCCCGCCTCGGCCGAGGTGCCGGTGACGGTGAGATAGAGTGAATCCGGCTCCATTCCATCGGCGGCATTGATATTGATGTTGAGTTGCTTAGCGGTGTAACGGTGGGCAACCTCATTGACCAGTGCCGCAAGCTGCCCCTTTTTCGTCATATAATCGTCCATATCGGCGATATAGCGATCGACAAAGGCGCAGCCGATGGTGAGCTCTATGGTATCGCCATGGCGTACAGCCATCACCTTGATATCTTCCCCGGTCTCGGGATGGACCTGTTTCACCGCGGCGGAGTTAAGGTGTCGCTCCAGCGCCAACACCAACTGTTCCAGCTCATCCAGCGGCGCATAACCGACGCCGCAGGAGGTGTCGTTGGCCAGCGCCACGCCGCGCTGTTTCTCGCGCAGATAGAGTCCGACCAGTTCCCTGGAACCGGGCCGAATCATGGTGTGCAGTTTTACCTGTCGCTCCGGATCCAGGGCGTGCAGGTTCTGTTTCAGCCAGTGGCGGCAGGTTTCCACCACCAGCTCATCCACCGGCACCCGCTTGCCCTTGAACTCGCGGGTGGCGCGCCCCGCCAGGAAGATCTTCATCGGCGCAATGATACGGCTACCATTGAAGGCCGGCTCCGCGATCCCGCCCCACAGCAGTGCCTTGTCCACATTGTGATGCAGAATCAGGCCGAAGTGCTCCAGATAATAACGACACAGGGCGAGACTCAAGGTCTCCGCCAGGGCATCGCACAAGGTGTCGGGATGACCCAGCCCTTTGCGTTCGACAACCTCGATCGGCGAGCCTGGGATTAGGGCGGCGCTGAGCGCAGTAACAACAATATCAGACATAAGGTTTTCGCATTCGCACGATCATGCAGGAACTACCGGCCTCATGGAGCCGGCATTCACACCTTCACATAGTCAAAGCATAGACTTTCTGCGACAAAACGGAATGGTGGCGGGGTATGCTGTAGCAAAGGCCGGTTTTTGTGAATCTCGCATTGCGTCTTATTCCCAATCGAGGTATTGATAAACCTTCGACCTGACTAGCTGAGCGAAATGATGAACAAGCCTCCCGTCAATGACACAGACCATCGTATGGCCGTCGGCTGGCGTGAGTGGGTCTCGTTGCCCGAACTCGGCCTGCCCTGGCTCAAGGCCAAGATCGATACCGGCGCCCGTACCTCGGCCCTGCACACCTTCATGGTGGAACCGTATCAAAAGGATGGAAAAACCTGGGTCCGTTTCGGCATGCATCCACGCCAGCACAGCACCGAGGTGGAAGTCTTCTGCGACGCGCAGGTGATCGATCAGCGCAAGGTCACCGACTCGGGCGGCCACACGGAACAGCGCTATGTCATCGCCACACAGCTCAGGCTGGGCGAGGCGCGATGGCCCATCGAACTGACCCTGACCAACCGCGACAACATGCGCTTTCGCATGCTGCTTGGGCGCACCGCCATTGCGCAACGCCTGCTGGTGCAGCCGGACGTCTCGTTTCTGCTGGGCAAACCCAAGGGCGCCGATCTGGAATGGCGGGACACGTAACGGCCCCGTCCCCACAAACAAACAATAACAGGAAGTTGAATCATGAAAATCGCCATCCTTTCACGCAACAAAAAGCTCTACTCCACCCGCCGTATGGTCGAAGCCTGCCAGGCGAGGGGCCATGAAGCCAGGGTCATCGACACCCTGCGCTGTTACATGAACATCAGTTCCGCCAACCCCGAAATTCATTACAAGGGCGAAAACCTGACCGGCTTCGATGCGGTGATCCCGCGCATCGGCGCCTCCATCACCTTTTACGGCACCGCCGTATCGCGTCAGTTCGAGATGATGGGGGTGTTCCCGCTCAACGAATTGGTGGCCATTACCCGGGCGCGCGACAAGCTACGCTCCCTGCAGCTGCTGTCACGCAAGGGCGTGGGCATTCCCGTCACCGGCTTCGCCCACTCGCCCGACGACGTGCAGGACCTGATCAAGATGGTCGGCGGCGCGCCACTGGTGATCAAGCTGCTGGAGGGCACCCAGGGCATCGGCGTGGTGCTGGCCGAAACCCGCAAGGCGGCCGAGAGCGTCATCGAGGCCTTCATGGGGCTGCAGGCCAACATCATGGTGCAGGAATTCATCAAGGAGGCCGGGGGTTCCGACATCCGCTGCTTTGTCATCGGCGAAAAGGTGGTGGCCGCCATGAAGCGCCAGGCTCTCGAAGGTGAGTTCCGTTCCAATCTGCATCGCGGCGGCTCCGCCTCGTTGATCAAGATCACGCCGCAGGAACGCGCCACCGCCGTCAAGGCCGCCAAGGTGATGGGGCTGAATGTGGCCGGCGTCGACATCCTGCGCTCCGGACGCGGCCCGCTGGTGATGGAGGTCAACTCTTCCCCCGGCCTGGAAGGCATCGAGGCCGCCACCGGCAAGGACGTGGCCGGCATGATCATCCAGTTTCTGGAGAAGAACGCCAGCCCCCACAAGACCCGCACCAAGGGCCGCGGCTGATGAAGCGCAAAAAGAACACCTCAATAAAAATAAATAATGTCACGGTGGAGCCGGGCACACGCACCACCGTCGACCTGCCCGCCGGCAGGCTCTACACCCATGCCCCCATGAGCATGCCGGTGCACGTTGTGTGCGGCAAGTATGCCGGCCCGACCATGTTCATCAGCGCCGCCATCCACGGTGACGAGATCAACGGCGTGGAGATCATCCGCCGCATCCTCAAACTGCCCCAGCTCAAAAATCTGCGCGGTACCTTGATCGCCGTGCCCATCGTCAACGTCCACGGCCTGATCAACCACTCGCGCTATCTGCCCGACCGGCGCGACCTGAACCGCTCCTTCCCCGGCTCCGAAAAGGGCTCGCTGGCGGCACGCATGGCGCACCTGTTCATGAAGGAGATCGTCGCCAAGTGCCGCTACGGCATCGACCTCCACACCGCCGCCATTCATCGCAACAACCTGCCGCAGATACGCGCCAACCTGGACGACCCGGAAACCGCGGCGCTGGCCCAGGCCTTCGGCGTACCGGTGATCATCTCCGCCAACCTGCGCGACGGTTCACTGCGCGAGGCGGCGGCGGAACACGGCATCCCCATGCTGCTCTACGATGCGGGCGAGGCGCTGCGCTTCGACGAGGTCTCCATCCGCGCCGGCGTGCGCGGCATTATCAATGTCATGCGCACCCTGGAGATGCTGCCGCACAGCCGCAGCAAGAAAAAGCCGCTCGAACCGGTGACGGCACGCTCCAGCTCCTGGGTGCGCACACCGGGCAGCGGTATCCTGCGCCCCATGGTGGCGCTGGGCACCCGGGTGAAAAAGGATAGCCTGCTGGGGGTCATCTCCGACCCCTTCGGTGAGCGCGAGATCCAGATCACAGCCCCCTTCGGCGGCATTGTCATCGGCCGCACCAACCTGCCGCTGGTGAACGAGGGTGACGCCCTGTTCCATATCGCCCGTTTCGAACATGTGCATGAGGCCGCCGCCATCGTCGAAGAGTTTACCGAAGTACATCTGCCCGACAGCGACGTCATCCCATCAACCGATGGCCCGATCAGCTAGCCTGCAAAAGCGCATCCGTCTCGAAATCAGAGGCGTTGTACAGGGCGTTGGTTTCCGTCCGTATGTCCACCGCCTGGCACAGCGTCACCAATTGAGCGGCTGGGTGCTGAACGACGGCAGGGGCGTCATCATCGAGATCCAGGGCGATCAAACCACCGAATTCATCAACACCCTCGGCGTACAGCCACCACCGCTGGCGCGCATCGATCACATCGCCATGAATCAAATCCCGCTGCAGCAGGAACAGGGCTTTGCCATTCGCATCAGCCAATCCGGCGCGGTGGCCACCAGCATCCCGCCCGACAACTCGGTCTGCCCGGATTGTCTAAGCGAACTGTTCGACCCCGGCAGCCGTTACTACCGCTATCCCTTTCTCAACTGCACCCATTGCGGCCCACGCTACACCATCACCCGCCGCCTGCCCTACGACAGATCCAACACCACCATGGCCGGCTTCACGATGTGCCCCTCCTGCGCGGCCGAGTATCACGACCCGGACAACCGCCGCTTCCACGCTCAGCCCACCGCCTGCCCCGTGTGTGGCCCCAGGCTCTCGATACCGGTGAAGGAAATCCTGCAGCGCATCCAAGTCGGCGAGGTCCTCGCAATCAAGGGCCTGGGCGGCTTTCACCTGGTCTGCGACGCCACCAATGAGCCGGCGGTGCAACGGCTCAGGCAGCGCAAGCAGCGCGAAGAGAAACCCTTCGCCGTGATGGTGGCCAATCTTGCCAGCGCCGCCGAGCTGGTGACCCTGGACGAGGCAAGCAGCAGATTGCTCGACAGCCCGCAACGTCCTATCGTCCTGCTGCCGAAAAAGCACAGCGAGACACTGGCCCCGTCCATTGCGCCGGGCCTGCAGTGGCTGGGACTGTTGCTGCCCTACACCCCGCTGCATTATCTGCTTTTCTATGAAGCCGCCGGCCGACCCGCCGGCACCGCCTGGCTGGACCGGTCCCAGGCGCTGGCCCTGGTGATGACCAGCGCCAATCCCGGCGGCGAGCCGCTGGTGATCGACAACGCCGAGGCGCAACAACGGCTGGGCGGCATCGCCGATACCATTGTCGACCACGGCCGCGACATCCTGATCCGCTGCGACGATAGCGTAATGCGAGTCACCGGCGGCAGCCCCGGTTTCATCCGCCGCGCCCGCAGTCACGTGCCGCATGCCATCAAACTGGCGCACGAGATCCCCCCCACGCTGGCGTTGGGCGGCCATCTGAAAAACACCGTCTGCATCACGCGCGGCGATGAGGCCTTTGTCTCGCAACACATCGGCGATATGGACAACACCGCCACCCTGCGCTTTTTCGAAGAAACCATCGAACACCTGTTAAAGCTTCTGGACGTCAAACCGGAGCGCGTGGCCCATGACCTCCATCCCGACTTTCACAGCACCCGCCATGCCCAAAGCCTGGGAATCCCCGCATACGCCGTCCAACACCATCACGCCCACCTCGCCGCCGTGGCCGCGGAACACCATATCACCGATGTGGCGGTTGGCCTGGCGCTGGACGGCTTCGGCCTGGGCGAAGACCACAGCCCCTGGGGCGGTGAACTGATGTTGTACGACGGCACGCACTTTCGACGCCTCGGCCACCTGCAACAGCTCAAACAACCCGGTGGTGACGTCGCCGCGCGCGAACCCTGGCGCATGGCCGCCGCCTTCCTGCATCAGATCGGGCGCGGTGACGAAATTGCCAGGCGCTTCAAAGCACACCCTGCGGCCAGGCAGCTACACCAGCTGCTGGAGAAAAACCTCAACACCCCTGAAGTCTCAAGCTGCGGCAGACTCTTCGATACCGCCTGCGGTCTGCTCGGCATCAAACCGAAGGCGAGCTTCGAGGGTCAGGCCCCCATGTTATTGGAAGGCCTGGTCACCAAACCGGAGGTTGTGCCGGATGGCTGGTGCATAGAAGACGGTCAACTCGACCTCACGCGCCTGTTGACGCAACTGATCGACTGCCAAGCCGCCCACGGCGCCAACCTCTTCCACGGCACGCTCGTTGAAGCCCTGTGTGAATGGAGCGCCCAAGTCGCCCGGCGACAGGGGACAAAGATCGTGTTGCTCAACGGCGGCTGTTTTTTGAACCATGTCCTGGCAAGCGGTGTGGTGAAAGGATTACGGAATCGCGGCCTCAGCCCCTACCTGCCACAGCAGACCCCCCCCAATGATGGCGGCATCAGTCTGGGTCAGGCATGGATTGCCGGGCATAGGGATCGATAGGAGCTATGGAGCACCCTACCCGGTGCGATCAACCAGCTCGCGCAGCACCGCGGTGGCATAACTGCCCGGGGGCAGGAAAAAACCCAATTCAAGCGTATCCCCCGCAAGCCGCCACCCAAGCTCTCTAACCGACAGACGCAGTGCACGGCGTTCCTGTTTCATGCCGGCACGCTCCAAGCCTTCGCAAAACAGTGCGTCATCGGCTGCGCATAGCTGTTCCAACTCTTTCACTTCACCACTGCTACCCAACTCTCCCCTACCCCAGAGCGGTCCGGTGGGGTGAATATCATGCTCCTTGATGCGACGCATGATTTTGTCATCGACCTGTTGAAGGGGAAAGACGCTGTGGCTGCCGCCCAGCATCATCACATCGCCATTCAAGGCCCGATGCCAGCTCGCAGCTGCGACCCGCTTCGATAATACGTGATTGAAAATGGCCGAACGCGCGGCGGAGAGATAGAGGCTGCGCTTGTTTCTGTCTTTGATTTTGATACGCCCCTCGAACATGGCCGTGGCCTTTTCCAGGTTATCGTAACCGAAACGCTGTTCGCCGAAATAGTTGGGCACTCCCTCGGCGGCAATGGTCTGCAACCGTCGCTCAATGTCTGCAGCATCGCCTTTTAGATCACGTATGCGCAGTTTGAAGCGGTTGCCTTTGAGTGTTCCGCGCCTGAATTTGCGTTCATGGCGGGTGGCGGTGAGGATTTGAACGGCGTCGGTTTCCAGTTGCGCCCAATCAGGTTCGGGCTTGTTGCCCAAGTAGACACTGAACCATTGGGTGGTAACGGCATGGCGGTCTTTAAGGCCGGCATAGCTGACGTCCATGTTTTTTACCCCGGCCAGCCGTGCCAGCTGCCTGGCGATATCGGCGGTGTTGGCGCCGCGTTTGCGGATATGCAGGCAGGCATGTTCACCACTGCCGTCGGGTTCGAAGCCGAGCACCTCGTCGACCTGGAAGTCTTCGGGGCTGGCGCGGATGGTGCCTTGGCATGGGGGTTCGCCGAAGGCGTAGGCGGGGTTTGTCATGGTTTGCATAGCGTCAGGCCCTGGTGATCCTCCCCCTTTAGAAAAGGGGGGAACATGTTGTGCTGTTCATCCTGGGTAATTAATCATTGGCCTCGTTGAGCAGCACCACCGCATGGCAGGCGATGCCCTCCTTGCGCCCGGCAAAGCCCAAGCCTTCTGTAGTGGTGGCCTTGATATTCAGGCGTGATTCGTCGATTTGCAGATCGGCGGCGAGGATCTGTTTCATCTCGGGAAGATGAGGTTTCATCTTGGGCGCCTGGGCAATGAGGGTGATGTCGGCGTTGCCGACGCGGTAGCCTTCATTGCTCAACTTGCTGATGACGTCGCGCAGCAGGATACGGCTGTCGATGTTTT
Organism: Candidatus Tenderia sp.; assembly: GCA_030148045.1. Lineage (GTDB taxonomy): Bacteria > Pseudomonadota > Gammaproteobacteria > Tenderiales > Tenderiaceae > Tenderia. Next base: position 3,320 of record JASBUE010000025.1, on the reverse strand, counting down.
CGAACTCGGCATTGGTGTCGGGAAAGTGGCTACCGATGTCGCCCAGTCCCGCCGCGCCCAGCAGCGCGTCGACCAGCGCATGGATCACCACGTCGCCGTCGGAGTGGGCCAGCATGCCCAGCTCATAGGGAATGGTGACGCCACCCAGAATCAGCTTTCTGTTAACGGCGAATTTATGAACATCGTAGCCGTGGCCGATGCGCATCAGTGTTTCTCCTGTTGGGCTAAATAAAGTTCGGCCAATGATAGATCTTCAGGACGGGTGATCTTGATGTTGTCGGCGCGGCCTTCGACCATGCGCGGTATGAAGCCGGCGTGTTCCATGGCCGAAGCCTCGTCGGTGACCAGGAAATGCTCGTCCAGTGCTGACTGCAGTGCCTGTTGCAGTTGTCCGAGGCGAAACATCTGCGGCGTCAGGGCGCGCCAGAGATTGTCGCGGCTGACGGTTTGCAACACGTCGCCCTCGGGGTTGGTGCGCTTGACGGTATCCGCCACCGGCACGCCCAACAGGCCGCCGACGGGATGATCGCGCAATGCCTCGATCATGTGTGTAATGTCGTCGGGATGCAAGCAAGGGCGCGCGGCGTCATGCACCAGCACCCAGTCGTCGGCGTCGGCGATACCGCTCAGCAGTTGCAGGCCGTTGAGCACGGAGTGGCAGCGTTCCGCCCCACCCTGCGCCACATGAATCTTGTTGGGATCGGGCAATCGTTGTTGCGGCCAGTATTGATCGTCCGCGCTGATGGCCACCACCACGCCTTCGATCAAGGGATGGGCGCAAAGCCGCGTCAAGCTATGTTCGATGACCGTCTTGCCGTGCAGGCGCAGGTACTGTTTCGGCACGGCCGCGCCCATACGGCTGCCGACACAGGCGGCGGGCACCACGGAGAAATATTTATTGGCTTTGCTCATCGACTATCTGGAAGAAGGTTTCGTCTTGCTTGATCATGCCCAGTTCGCTGCGGGCGCGTTCTTCAATGGCCTCCACGCCCTTTTTGAGGTCCTGCACCTCGGCATCCAGGGCGGCGTTGCGTTCGCGCAGTCGGGCATTGTTGGCCCTTTGTTTTTCGATGGCCTGCTCCAGGCGCGAGACCTCGGCGAAGCTGCCCTGCCCCACCCAGAGTTTATACTGCAATATCAACAGCAGTACGATTAGGATGGCGCTTATCCATTTCATAAGGAGGGGGCGCGCTGGACATAGTTCGCCGCCTCGGGTTCACCTTTAAATCCCCCCTGCCCCCCCTTTAAAAAGGGGGGGGATTCGGTGGCCAAATTAAACTGAACAGTTGGATGCCACGAGAGCTTACTATTTTGAGAGATTATAGAAGGCATCTTTACCGGGATAAGTGGCCTTGCCGCCCAGCTCTTCGGCGATGCGAATCAGCTGGTTGTATTTGGCAATACGGTCCGAACGCGACATGGAACCGGTCTTGATCTGGCCGGCGTTGGTGGCCACGGCCAGGTCGGCGATGGTGGTGTCTTCGGTTTCGCCGGAACGATGGGAGACCACCGCGGTGTAGCGGTTCTCCTTGGCCAGTTTGATGGCGGCCAGGGTCTCGGTGAGGGTGCCGATCTGATTGACCTTGATCAAGATCGAGTTGGCGATCTGCTTGTCGATGCCTTCCTGCAGGATGGCCGGGTTGGTGACGAACAGGTCGTCGCCCACCAACTGCACCTTGTCACCAATCTTGTCGGTGAGCGCCTTCCAGCCCTCCCAGTCGCCCTCGTCCATGCCGTCTTCGATGGAGATGATGGGGTACTTGTCGACCCAGGCGGCGAGGAAGTCGGCGAACTCTTCCGAGTTCAGGCTCTTACCCTCGGAGGCCAGCACGTACTTGCCGTCTTTATAGAATTCGGACGCGGCGGCATCGATGGCGATGAAGATGTCCTTGCCCGCCTCGTAACCGGCCTTGTCAATGGCCTCCAGGATGACGGTGATGGCCTCTTCGTTGGATTTCAGATCCGGCGCGAAACCGCCCTCGTCGCCCACGGCGGTGTTGTAGCCCTTGGCGCTCAACACCTTCTTCAGATTATGAAAGACCTCGGCGCCCCACTGCAGCGCCTGGTTGATGCTGCTGGCGCCCACCGGCATGATCATGAACTCCTGCAGGTCGACACTGTTGTCGGCGTGCTCGCCGCCGTTGATGATGTTCATCATGGGCACCGGCATGGTGGTGGCCTCGGCGCCGCCCAGATAACGGTACAACGGTATCCCGGCTTCCGCAGCCGCCGCCTTGGCCGCGGCCAGGGAGACCGCCAGGATGGCGTTGGCGCCCAGCTTGGCCTTGTTGGGGGTGCCGTCCAAGTCGATCATGGCCTGGTCGAGCCTGGCCTGCTCCCTGGCGTCCATGCCCAGCAGGGCCGCGCGAATATCCCCATTGACATGTTTCACCGCCTGCAACACACCCTTGCCCATGAAGCGGTCGCCGCCGTCGCGCAGCTCGATGGCCTCGCGTGAACCGGTGGAGGCGCCGGAGGGCACGGCGGCGCGCCCCAGGGCGCCGGATTCCAGGATGACATCGGCCTCGACCGTTGGATTGCCACGTGAGTCGATGATCTCGCGTGCGCGAATGTCCTTGATGTGTGACATTGATTGCTCCGTTTCTTCTGAGTATGAACAAGTTGGATTCGTTCCCCCCTCTTAGCAAGGAGGGGGCTTTAAAGCGTTCTCTACAAGCTCTGCTTCAAAAAGCCACCCGCCTTGGTGGCGCGGTCGATCTGTTGCAGGGTCTCCAACAATGCCTTCATCTTGCCCAGGGGCCAGGCGTTGGGGCCGTCGCTCAGTGCCTTGTCGGGGTCCGGGTGGGTCTCCATGAACAGCCCGGAAATCCCGGCCGCCACCGCGGCGCGCGCCAGCACCGGCACAAACTCGCGCTGACCGCCCGAGCTCTGCCCCTGGCCACCCGGCTGCTGCACCGAATGGGTGGCGTCGAAGACCACCGGACAGCCGGTGTCTCGCATCACCGCCAGGCCGCGCATGTCCGATATCAGGGTATTGTAGCCAAACGAGACGCCGCGGTCGCAGACCATGATCTGCTCGTTGCCCACTTCCTTGGCCTTGGCCACCACGTTGGCCATGTCCCAGGGCGCCAGGAACTGCCCCTTCTTGATGTTGACCGGCTTGCCCTGGCGCGCCACGTTCTGGATGAAGTTGGTCTGGCGGCAGAGGAAGGCCGGCGTCTGCAGCACGTCGACCACCTCGGCCACCTCGGCCAGTGGCGTGTCTTCGTGGACGTCGGTGAGCACCGGCACACCGATCTCCCGTTTAACCTTTTGCAGGATGCGCAGCCCCTCTTCCAGACCGGGGCCGCGAAAACTCT
>JASBUE010000018.1 GCA_030148045.1 Candidatus Tenderia sp. | reverse complement strand
CCTCCAGCCAGGCGGCCTATGACGATGAGATTCACCTGACGGTCGGTGTGGTTCGCGGCCGTGTCGGTGGGCGCGACCAGCTTGGCGGGTGCTCGGGTTTTCTGGCCCAACGGGTGAGTGAGGATGATGAGCTGGAGGTGTATGTCGTCGAGAACCCGTCCTTCCGTCTGCCGGATGACACGGATACGCCCATCGTCATGATTGGCGCGGGCACGGGGATTGCTCCCTTCCGGGCCTTCCTCCAGCAGCGCGAATCCCAGGGGGCGGCAGGGCGCAACTGGCTGATTTTTGGGAATCGCAACTTCCATTCCGATTTTCTTTACCAGACCGAGTGGCTGCGTTACCGCGAGAAAGGGTTGTTGCATCGTGTCGACCTGGCCTTTTCCCGTGACCAGGAGGAACGGATCTACGTGCAACAGCGTGTCAGGGAAAACGGTGCCGAACTGCTTCGATGGCTAGGGCAAGGGGCGCATCTGTACGTTTGTGGCGCCACCCGGATGGGCAAGGATGTCCACCAGGCCCTGCTGGACGTGGTTGCCGAACAGCAGGGGGTCTCTGCCGAAGGGGCGCAGGAATTTATTGACCATCTTCGCCGAGAAGGGCGTTATCACCGGGATGTCTACTGATGGAATCGAAACTCAGCGAAAACGAACGGATCAAGGCGGCCAGCAAATACCTGCGCGGTACGCTCGAACAGAGCCTGGCAGACGGGATGACCGGATCGCTAAGCGAAGCCGACACCCAGATCAGCAAGTTTCATGGCATCTATCAGCAGGATGACCGTGACCTCCGCCAGCAGCGGCGCGCCCGGCTGCTGGAGCCCTATTACAGTTTCATGTTACGGGCACGGCTGCCCGGCGGCGTATGCACCCCGGAACAATGGCTGATCATCGACGAAGTCGGACGCAACCTTGCGGGCGGGAGTCTGCGGCTGACCACCCGCCAGACGTTCCAGTATCACGGTATCCTCAAGCGCAACCTGAAAGGTCTGATCCAGCGTCTCGACCAGGCGTTGATTGACTCCATCGGTGGCTGTGGGGATGTCAATCGCAACGTCTGCTGCAACCCGAATCCGCTGCTCTCGGAGTTGCACGCGGAGGTCTACGATTGGGCGCGACGCATCAGTGAGCATCTGTTGCCCAGCACCCGGGCCTACCATGAGTTGTGGCTGGACGGCGAGAAGGTGGCCAGCGGCGAGGACCAGGAGCCGATCTATGGTCCGACCTATCTGCCGCGCAAGTTCAAGACCGCCATTGCCATACCGCCGCATAACGATGTCGATGTATATGCCAATGATCTCGGTTTCGTGGCCATCGTCGAAGACGGTCGGTTGCAAGGCTTCAATGTCCTCGCCGGCGGTGGCATGGGCAGCACCCATGGTGATCGCAGCACCTTTCCCCGGCTGGCGGACGAATTGGGCTTTGTCGAACCCCACCAGGTGTTGGCGGTGGCCGAGGCGGTGGTGACAGCGCAACGGGATTTCGGTAACCGCTGCGAACGCAAACATGCTCGCCTCAAGTACACCATCGAGAAAATGGGGCTTGAGGAATTTCGTACCGAGGTGGAAAGGCGTTCCGGTTGTTCGTTTGCCCCGGCGCGGCCCGTACAATTCACCGATCATGGTGATCGCTATGGCTGGGTAAAGGGGACCGACAATCGCTGGCATCTGACGCTCTACATCGAAAACGGACGTGTCAGCGACACCCCGGAGCGGCAATTGCAGACCGGCCTGCGCGAGATCGCGCGGATCCATCAAGGGGATTTCCGTATTACACCCAATCAAAACCTGGTCATCGCCAACGTGCGCGAGCGCGACAGGGACGGTGTGGAGAAACTCGCCCGTCGATACGGCTTGTTGCGTGACAGTGTATCGGTACTGCGCAGGAACAGCATGGCCTGTGTGGCGCTGCCGACCTGCCCCCTGGCAATGGCAGAAGCCGAGCGCTACTTCCCGGACCTGGTCACTGAAATCGAAGCCCTGGCGGAACGCCATGGGCTCTCGGACATCGGCACCGTCATGCGTATGACCGGCTGCCCCAATGGTTGCGCTCGTCCATTCCTGGCCGAAATCGGCTTCGTCGGCAAGGCGCCGGGGCGTTACAACCTCTATCTTGGCGGCGATGGAACAGGGACCCGGATCAATAAGCTGTATCGGGAAAATATCGATGCCAGGACGATTCTGGAAATCGTCGACGAGCTGTTTGGGCGTTATTCCCGAGAGCGGAACCAGGGGGAGCGTTTCGGGGATTATGCGGTCCGGGCCGGTATCGTACCCAGGGTCGTCAACCCAGCGAGGGATTTTCATGACTAGCGGGACCAGCAAACCGGTACGGTTGGAATCGCCTGGCCGGCCGGAACCGGATCTGGAATCGCTCAACGCGGAGCTGGAACGGTACTCGGCAGAGCAGCGGGTGAGGTTTGCCTGTGAGCACTTCCCCGGAAAACCGGTGCTGACTTCCAGCTTCGGTATCCAGTCGGCGGTCATGCTTCATCTGGTGACGAGGGTGGTTCCGGGTATTCCCGTGATCTTGATCGACACCGGCTATCTGTTCCCGGAGACCTACCGGTTCGTGGATCAACTGGTTGAACGGCTCGATCTCAATCTCAAGGTGTACCAGCCGTTGCTGTCACCGGCCTGGCAGGAGGCTCGCCATGGCCGCCTTTGGGAGCAGGGCGTGGATGGCGTCGAGCGCTATAACCGGTTGCGCAAGGTGGAGCCGATGCAGCGGGCCTTGCGCGAACTGGGGGCAGGGATATGGTTTGCCGGGCTGCGCCGCAGCCAGTCGAAGTCCCGTTCCCGGCGGCCGGTGGTGGAGGTTTGGCAACCTGGCTGCCGGAAGGTCTATCCCATTGTGGACTGGAGTAATCGGGATGTACATCGCTACCTGAAGCAGCATCGGCTGCCGTACCATCCCTTGTGGGATCAGGGTTATGTATCCGTTGGCGATGTGCATACCACTCGGCCATTGACGCCCGGAGTGCGGGAGGAAGAAACCCGGTTTTTCGGTTTGAAGCGGGAATGTGGCCTACATGAATAAACCCATGGTTCGAATGATGGACGCCATGCCGGTCGTCGCTACGGCGATCCGCGAGCACCGCTCCAGGATGCGGGTCGGGGGATCGGGATGGCGTTGACAGTGCTACGGGAGGTCTTATGAAACAGTTTTTCATGACGCTCTGGATGCTCTTTTTTCTGAGCGGAATGGGGATGTCGCAAGCCGCCCCGGAGCAGGCTTTTCGCGACCACGCCCTGGTGATGAATGCGAGTGATGTCCCGATTCCGGATGACGAAGAAGACCCGGAAGATGACTGCGAATAACCGGTTCTGGCAAGAACCCAAACACGATCCAAGGAGATATCGATTTATGAACAAAACCAGTTTCTTCAAACCGTTCCTGGTGTCGGCCTCGCTGTTGCTGACCGTGCCGGCCCTGGCCGACGAGGATCTGGCGGTGAAAATCACGCCGTCCCTGGCCAGTGTCGATGTGATACACGACGGCCAGAAGGTCACCATCATGCGTGACCAGAACCAGAAAGCCACCGTGAATGCCGACTTCGCTAAGACCTCGCGCAAGTGCCCTCCGTTCTGCATCCAGCCCAGCAAGCTGGCGCCCGGAGTGGAGACCATCGGCGAGCTGGAAGTGCTTCATTACCTCAAGAGAATGGCACAAGGGGACGAGTCGATTCTGGTGATCGACTCGCGTACTCCGAACTGGGTGAAAAAGGGCACCATTCCGGGATCGGTCAATATTCCCTGGACACGGCTCAATCCGGCCAAGGGCGCCAGTCCGATTGACATAGCGGAAATCCTCACCGAACAGTTCAATGTCAAGGAACAGGAGGGGCTGTGGGACTTTCGCGATGCCAGGACACTGGTGCTGTTCTGCAATGGCATGTGGTGCGGGCAGTCGCCGAACAATATCAAGAATCTGCTGCGGATCGGTTATCCGGCAGACAAGATCAAATGGTACCGTGGTGGCATGCAGAACTGGTCCAACCTCGGTCTGACGGTGGTCAAATAGGCGGCGAATCGCAGTTCGCGATGAAATGCCCGGCTCGCCGGTATTCGTTGAACCGGTGGATGGCGCCCGGCGCCATCCACCCTTTTGGGCTAGATGCATACAATGGAACATGGAATCAACCATCTCAAGCAGCTTGAGGCGGAAAGCATTCATATCATTCGCGAGGTAGTGGCGGAATTCGATCGCCCGGTGATGTTGTACTCCATCGGCAAGGATTCAGCGGTCATGCTGCATCTCGCCTTGAAGGCATTTTATCCGGGCAAGCCGCCATTCCCCCTGCTGCATGTGGACACCACCTGGAAGTTCCGGGACATGATCCGTTTCCGTGACCGCCGGGTACGGGAACTGGGCCTGGAGTTGCTGGTGCACACCAATGAGGAGGGTCTTAAGGCCGGCATCAATCCGTTCAGCCATGGCAGCAAGGTGTATACCGATGTGATGAAGACGGAGGCCCTCAAACAGGCGTTGGATCGCTATGGTTTCGACGCGGCGTTTGGTGGGGCGCGGCGTGACGAGGAAAAATCACGTGCCAAAGAGCGCATCTATTCCTTTCGTGACAGGAACCATCGCTGGGATCCGAAGAATCAGCGCCCGGAGCTGTGGAATATTTACAACGGGCGTATCCATCGCGGCGAGAGCATCCGTGTTTTCCCCCTCTCCAACTGGACGGAGCTGGATATCTGGCAATACATCTATCTCGAGAACATCCCGATCGTTCCGCTTTACTTCGCGGCCAAACGGCCGGTGGTGGAACGCGACGGGATGAAAATCATGGTCGACGATGATCGTATTCCGCTGGCACCGGGCGAGGTGCCGAGGCAGGAGATGGTCCGGTTTCGGACCCTGGGGTGCTACCCGTTGACCGGCGCCATTCCGTCGACGGCGACCACCTTGCCGGAGATCATTCAGGAGATGCTGCTTGCCCGAACCTCCGAGCGACAGGGAAGGTTGATCGATCATGACCAGTCTGGATCCATGGAACAGAAGAAACGCGAAGGGTACTTCTGATGTCGGGTATTTTCGTTGAAACCGCAGGAACATGAATATGCAACAGCAATCGAAACTGATTCGTGATGATATCGATGCCTACCTCGATCGGCATGCGCGCAAGGACATGCTGCGCTTCATCACCTGTGGCAGCGTGGACGATGGCAAGAGCACGCTCATCGGCAGGTTGTTGCATGATGCGCGGATGATCCATGAGGATCAGCTGGCGGCAGTGAAGGCGGACAGTAAGCGCCATGGCACAACGCAGGATGAAGTCGACCTGGCGTTGCTGGTCGATGGTTTGCAGTCGGAGCGGGAGCAGGGCATCACCATTGATGTGGCCTATCGCTATTTTTCGACCGACAAGCGGAAGTTCATCATTGCCGACACTCCGGGTCATGAACAATATACCCGCAATATGGTGACGGGTGCCTCGACGGCAGACCTGGCGGTGATACTCATCGACGCCCGCAAGGGAGTGCTGACCCAGACCCGCAGGCACAGTTTTCTCGTCAGCCTGCTGGGCATACGGCATGTGGTGCTGGCGATCAACAAGATGGATATGGTCGGCTACCGTCGGGAGGACTATGAAAAGATTTGTCAGGACTACCTGGCCTTCGCAGAGCAGCTGGAGATAGCGGATATCCGCTGCATACCCATTTCGGCCCTGTGTGGCGATAACGTGGTGAAGGCCAGCGAACGGATGCCCTGGTATGACGGAGAGCCGCTGATGACGGTGCTCGAAACCATGGAGATTGCAAACGACCGCAACCTCCGCGATTTGCGGTTCCCGGTGCAGTATGTCAACCGGCCATCCATGGACTTCCGTGGCTATTGCGGCAGCCTGGTCGCGGGTACGGTGCGCAAGGGGGATGAGGTGATGGTGCTGCCGTCCCGTCGCGGTTCGCGGGTGGCGGGGATTCACAGCCAGGACGGCGAGCTCGAGGAGGCCGTGCCTCCCATGTCGGTCACGATCACGCTGGAAGACGACATTGACGTCAGTCGTGGTGACTGGATCGTGAGTGCGGAGCGCCCCCCGGCGATGGCCGAGCGCCTGCTGGTTCATCTCGTTTGGATGGATGAGCAGGCGCTGGAACCCGGTCGACGGTATCGGATCAAGCAGGCAACGAGAACGGTCAACGGAACGGTCGCCGCAGTACGGCACAAGGTCGATGTCAACACCCTGGAACAGCACGAGGCCCATGCCCTGGCACTCAACGAGATCGGGCTCTGCCAGCTCGAGCTGGAAGAGGCGCTGCCGTTCGATCCCTATGCGGAGATACGGGCGAGCGGCAGTCTGATTCTGATCGACCGCCTGACCAATGCCACCGTCGCGGCGGGCATGGTGGTGGGTGCGGCGCAATCGCGATCCCCGGCGGAATCCGTATCGTCGTTCGAGCTGGAACTCAATGCGTTGATCCGGAAACATTATCCGCACTGGGGTGCCAAGGATATCAGCAAACCGACCGGCTGAACGGGGCCGGCGGCAAGGCGCGCTCGGTGGACCCGTCGGGCCGTGGGTGGTGGTTTGTAAGCAAGCGACAGTGGTGAACACAATGAACGATGAAGTGGTATGGCATTCACATCCGGTGGATCAGTGGCAGCGTGCGGAGCTCAAGGCGCAGCATCCCTGCGTCATCTGGTTCACTGGGCTGAGCGCTTCCGGAAAGTCCACCTTGGCCGGCGCCCTGGAGGAGATTCTGACCCGCCAGGGTTATCACACCTACCTGCTGGACGGCGACAATGTGCGCCACGGATTGTGCCGGGACCTGGGGTTCAGCGAAGCCGACCGCAAGGAGAACATCCGGCGTGTGGGGGAGGTAGCGCGCCTGATGGCCGATGCCGGACTGATTGTCCTGGCCGCGTTCATCTCTCCTTTCCGGGCTGACCGGCAAACGGTGCGGGATATTTTGCCGCCGGGGCAGTTCGTCGAGGTCTTCGTCGATACGCCGCTGGAGGTCTGCCGACAGCGCGACCCCAAAGGGCTGTATCGGCGCGCAGACCGCGGCGAGCTCCGGCAGTTCACGGGGATTGACAGCCCGTACGAATACCCGCTCGCCCCGGAGCTGCACATGGATGCCGGCGGTCGGTCGGTGGCGGAATGCCTCAATCAGTTATTGGAATACCTGCACACCAGGGGTGTGCTCAAGGCGGGCTACCAGGCCGTCGCATGTTCGGCATGAGGGGGCAGGTGATGGCGTTGGTGCCGGTCGGACCGGGCAGCCCCCATTCCGTATGGCGCAGCCACAACGGCGGGGCAGGCTGATGGACATCGCACCGTTCATCGCCGGATTCCTGGTTGCCATGCTGGTTTCGCTCACCGGAGTGGGGGGCGGGGCCGTCATGACGCCGGTGCTGATATTGGGGCTGGGTGTGCCGGTCCCGGTGGCCATTGGTACCGATCTTCTCTATGTAGCCGCCACCAAGGCCGGTGCCCTCGTTCTGCACATGCGCGCCGGGCAGGTGCGCTGGGACGTGGCCAGGCGCCTGCTGTCCGGAAGCCTGCCGGCGGCGTTGCTCGTGCTGGGTGGCCTGGCGGTCATGGATTGGGGCAGTGGATTGCAAGAGACCCTGAGCACGGCCTTGGCAGTGGCCTTGCTGTTGACGGCCATTGCCATTCTGTTCAGGGAGCCGCTGCGCAACGCCGTACTCCCGGTCACTTTTCAGGCGTCTCCATGGGTGCTCGTGGCGGTGGGTGCCTTGCTGGGGGTGCTGGTGACACTGACGTCGGTCGGGGCCGGGGCCCTGGGGGCCATGCTCCTGATGCTCTTGCTGCCCCGGTTGCGCGCGCGCGAAATCGTTGCCACTGACCTGGCTCAGGCATTGCCGCTGTCATTGATGGCGGGGCTTGGGCACCTTGCCCTGGGCCACGTCGATCTCGTCCTGCTCGGGAAGCTGCTGCTGGGTGCCGCTCCGGGGGTGTTGGCAGGGGGATGGTTGAGCGGTGTCGTGGCGGAGGCGCTGCTGCGCCGCATGCTGGTGATGGTACTGATCGGGGTGTCCGTGCTGCTGGTGGTGTGAACGGCCTTGGATATACCAGTCTGGTTCCGCGGCCAATAAAAAAATGGCAGACCATGGTTGCCCAAGGGTCTGCCGTAAAGCACTACAGGAGGAGGGTAAGTGGAAAATTCCGGTTTGGGGGCGGCGGATCAGTCCATGTAGGTTTTCGCTTCCTCTCCGGGGTTCGGCAGGCCGGCGATCTGCCACAGTTTCCGGCACCCGCCAAACAACCCCCTGACGGCCTCTTTTCCGTAGCCGAGCTCGCGGCAGACGCGGCGCATGAGCGGCATGGTGCCGTAGCGGAAGTACCGATCGCGGACGAAGGTGATGATTTCCCAATGGGCGTCGGTGAGGAGGATCTCATCGACGGTCGCCATCTGTTGTGCCAGTTCTCTGGTCCAGGCCTGTGGTTCAAACAGAAAGCCATCTTCGTCGAATGGACTGGGGTCCCTGTGACGGGTGCCGGGCACTGCGCTGGTGATCTGCATTTTGGTAACACTGGTTCAAGTCAGCCATCGTGAATCGCCGGGGCCGGGTGTC
>JASBUE010000015.1 GCA_030148045.1 Candidatus Tenderia sp. | reverse complement strand
GCTCCAGCGCGTGACCCAAACTGAACAGGAACAACAGCAGCGCGCCTTCGGCCCAGGCGCCGAGCGCGGCGGCGCCGCCGGCGGCGACAATCATCAGGGTATCAATATCGAAGCGACCCTGGCGCAGGCTCTGCCAGGCATCGCGCAGGGCGAACCAGCCGCCCGTCGCATAGGCACCAATGAACAGACCAAGGGAGACCGTGGGCGGTGTGGCCGTGAACCCCAACAGCCAGCCGGCCAGCAACAACAGGCCGGCGCCCAGACTCAGGATCAACTCACGCTGTTCGACCCACCCGCCACGCGCCTGCCCCTCCTCGACCACACCGTAGCCCAGTGCCCGGATGCGCTGCACCACCGCATCGAGCGAGATTTTCTCGCTGTCGAACTCCAGCCGCAGCCGCTCGGTGCCGTAACTGACTGCCGCCTCCAGCACGCCGTCCATCCGTTCCAGCGCGTGCTCGATGACGGTGGCGCAGGAGGAACAATCCATGCCGTCGATGCGCAGGCTCTCATGCCGGTAGCGTTCGGTGATGCGGGCCCCGGCCGCCTGCACCAGGCTTCTCACCTGGCTGGCGCTGAACCGTTCGGGATCATAGTGCAGGCACAGGCGCGCGGTGTCGTCCTCGCGCACCAGATGCGCCTTCTCCAGGCCTTTGGCCTCCAGCAACTCGGTCAGGCGCCCGACACAGGCGTCACGCTCATCCGGTATGGCAGGCAGTGTTACATCCAAGTCCAATGTTACTTTTTCACGCATGCCATTCTCCTTCGTGGGTAACATCAACAGGTTTAGAGACCGTATTACGCTGGTTAAGCATCGGCAGTAACACGATGGGCAAGATAGGCTTGCGCCTCACGGACATCTAACTCCCGTGTACTGTTACCGGCACGCAACATAAACCGCGCTACGCCGCCGTCAACATAATAGATCGGTTGAACACTTCTCTCGATAATGATCCGGCACACAGTTTTTCCCGCCAGGTCGTGGAACCGGCAATGCGCCAATGCGCAAGCATTACCGCCCAAGCCGGTTTTTATTACGTCCACCAAGGCGCGTTCGAAACCATCTCGATTGCCATGTTTAAGGGTTTGAAAATCTGGTTCAATCCCAATGATATCGCCGCTATCCTCAACGCCGATCAGCAATGTGCCGCCTTCATGGTTGAGAAAACCGGCGACGGTCTTCGCCACGACCTGCTCAAGCACACGATTGACGCGCTGTTGCCTGCTATCCCAACGCAGCGATGTTTTGAATTCCAGATGCTCGCCCTCACCCCTGGCGATCAATAGAGGTAGTTCTTCGGTCAGTTCGTGCTCCAGGTAGCGTACGATATGTTGCTGACCCAACAACCTGACATGATAAAACCCAAAGGCTAAACCAATCGTCCCACCGATCGCCGCGAACACCAGACTCATCGGCATCAACTCAATCTTATACGCAGTCATCAGGCGTTCGATCAGAAAATCCAGCGGACCACTGCCAGGAAACTCCATCAGTTCCCTGAATTCAAACCAATACACCATGGTTGTGAGAGGATGCAGCAGCAGCACACCGATAATTGCGCCGATTAAACCATGTAACACTAAAACCCATCTTTGCTGGTTGTTTCCATACGATAAAAACCCTGCCTTGTTTTTCATGATGTTACACCTGCATAAATTAAGAAACCCACCCAAACTGTTTAAAGCAAAGCATCGTGATTCACGGACCAACGGCTTCGGAAGGCAATTCGGTTCCCGTAAACCATTCATACATGACCATGTCGCAGCTCGACGACCGGATCCGTTGCGATATGACCTCAAACGACGTCTATTCGGTATCGAATTCCAGGCGCAGCCGCTTCGTGCCATAACTGACCGCCGCCTCCAGCACGCCGTCCATCCGTTCCAGCGCGTGCTCGATGACGGTGGCGCAGGTGGAACAATCCATGCCGTCGATGCGCAGGCTCTCATGCCGGTAGCGTTCGGTGATGCGGGCGCCGGCAGAACCAGGACGAAGTCAAAGGTCAGTTTGTCGGTCTTGGCCAGCGATGTCTCCAAATCAAGATTTGTCCGGTCAGCACAACAGCGGTTTCAACAGCTCTCGGTTCCACAAGCAACGACCTCGAACTCCAGCGTCGAATGGGTGATGGCAAACTGTTGCACCAATTCGGCTTTCAAAGCCGCCTTGACGGTTTCTGTCTGACCGAAATCGTCAACCACCACATGAGCCTCCAGGGCGTTGTTATGTTCGTCGAGCTGCCAGAGGTGAACGTGATGGACATTGAGAACCCCCGTCACATGCTCCATGGCCCCGATAACCTCGCTGATGGTGATACCTTCCGGTGCACCCGCCATCAGAATGTGGATGGTCTTCGGCAATAGGGTGGCGGCCTGGTAGAGCACATAGCCGGCGATGACCAGGGTCAACACGGTGTCGCTCCAATACCAGCCATAGAGCAGGATCAGGGCGCCGGCGACGACCACACCCACCGAAGCAAGGGCGTCCGAGACATTGTGCAGAAAGGCGGCGCGGATATTCATACTGTGTTTCGACATGGTGTAGGTCAATACCGCGGTTGCTATGTCGATCACCAGCGCAATGGAGGCGACCACCACCACCGTCCAGCCTTCGATGACCTGGGGTTCAAAAAACCGCCATATTGCTTCGTAAATCAGATACAGGCCGATCAAGACCAGGGTCACCAGATTGATCAGGGCGGCGATCACCTCGGCGCGCTTGTAGCCGAAGGTCCTGAAATGGTCGGCGGGCCTGCGGCCGATCTTGCGCGCCACCCAGGCGATCAGCAGCGAGGCGGCATCGCTGAAGTTATGCAGCGCGTCGGCAATCAGCGACAGGCTGCCGGAGACGATGCCGCCAATCACCTGCGCCACCGTCAACAGCATGTTGATGGCGATGGCCCAGCCCAGACGACGATCGCCGATACTGTCTACGTTGTGCTGGTGGTCATGCCCCACGCTACAAGTACCCCCTCAACGCCACAACCTATTGGACCAGTTCGCTGATACGGTCCCACCAGCCTTCAATGGTTTTGGCCAGGCCCTTGTCGTTGGCTTTGTTATCGAGGTCGGCGGACAGGGCTTTCATCTCCTTGCGAAGCTCGTCGATCGCCTTCTCGCGGGTTTTGCTGGCATCTTTCGCGTAGGCTTCCAGGTCCTCGTCCACTTCGGCCAGCAGCGCCCGGGCCTCGCGCTTGTCCCCGCGCTCCAATGCCGCTTTGGCCAGCATCAGGTTTTCCTGCGCCCGGTGTAACGGTACATCGACAGTGACGACCGCGAATTGCACACTGTCCAGTACAACCTCGAGGCCATGGCCGGCCGCTTCGGCATCGCCTTTATCCAGCTTTTCCCGGGCGAGCTGAAGCCCGGCCCTGGCGCGTTCCAGGTCGAGCGTCACGCGCGTGTCCCGCAATTCGTCATCGGCCACGCCTGCAGCTGGTGCACCGTTCTCCTCCCCGCGTTGTTTACTTTTCTCCGCCCTCGCGTAGTGCAGAGGGGCAACCAGCGTCACTTTATCCAGTTCATCGTAAATCGGGATGATCGTCGGCTTGACGGTATCCTCGTCCTCATAGCTCAACTCGCCCGAGGTGATTCTGGCCTTGACAGTGGCGCTGGGCATCGCGTTCTCGATGATCCGCACCAGCTTCTCTGATAGCGCGACCTCATCGGCGGCCTTCTTTGTATCCTTGGCCTCCAGCGCGACCCTGGCGTCATACGCATGGCGCAACAGGCGGCCGGCGGCAACGGAGACGGCGCGCTGTTCCTCCGCGGTCAGACTGGCTCCAGGCACAGTATCCACCTTGGCGGTGATGCGCGGGGCAGCCCCCGCGACGCCGGTTCCCAGCAACAATGCAATAACAAGCATGATTCGTGAGTAGTTCATGGTAATGCTCCTTGTCAATAAAAACGCGCTACAGCTATACGGGCAAGCGGAGATGCGCGGTTGTCTCCCTCCTGCCCCGGCGACGACCCGTTGCCGTCGCAAGAAAACCAGCCGGATGGACAGCGATTTCCATCAGGGCCCTTTCGACTGTTTCAATCGCAGCTCCAGCAATCCGTCTGGCCGGCGCGTGAGCGAGAGGTCAATGGATGCCTGGCCGCGCCGGAAACGGTGTTGCTCCGCGTCGGACGTGGCGGACATCACCTCCTGGCTGTAGCCGGCGGCCGCGAAAGCCTGCACGTAGTACGCCAACACCGCATCGAACTGCGCACGTCCCGTGTAACGCACTTCGGCCAACCGCCCCTCGCGTGCGAAATAGGTGCGTACCAGGCCGGAATAACGCGGTACCGGGCCGACATCGGTACCGCTGACGTCCCTGGCCGGCGGTGCTTCGCTCCCGCCCGGCAACCATTGATCGACCTGCGCCTTGAGGCCCGGTTCCCATTGCTTCACCTGCTCCTTTAACCCCGGCGCAACCTGTTCGACCTGAGTGATAGCCTCACCGGCCAAGCGCCTGCCCGCCTCGGTCAGGGCAGGCGCCTCGGCCCACAGCCAGGACAGCATCGTAATACCGGCCCACACCAGCAGAGCAACGAGACCGAGCGCAACCGCACCCAGGATCAGCCAGGTGCGCGCCCGCAAGTTGCGCAGGTTCGATGCCACCTGCTGCAGAAGGATAAACTTGTTCAAGTCACTCATAGACCACTCCACGAAAAACGGCTATGGTTTCACGCTTGGATCGCTCACTACGATTCATGAGCCGGCAACCTTTACGGGGTCGTAGTGCAGGCACAGGCGTCCCGTTCGTCCGGCAATTCGGGCAGCGCGAGGTGCAGATCCAGTGTCAGTTTTTCACTCATGCTTCTCACTCGGCGGGCTTGGCCGCCTGCCCGCAATTGGGACAAAACTGGGCGCCTGGCGGCACCTCTTTCCCGCAGGCGGCACAGGGCGCGCCCTGCAGCGCCGCGCCGCACTGCGCACAGAAACGGGCACCCGGGCTGTTGCCGGCATTGCACTGCCCGCAAACCGGCCCGCGCGCCTGCGGCGGCAGATAGTCGTCACTGTCATCACGGTAACCACCGTGGTGGCCGTAGCGACGCTTGCCATGGTGGCCGGCATAGCCACCGCCCATCCAGCCGCGCAACAGATGTTTGAAAAACGACATGCCGTTACCTCCTCTTAAATCACTGTGTAAAAACAGGCCGGTCCCGGCCAGGGGCCCGGTCTCGCTACTGTGCACCAACGCGATGGCGCTGACCCTTCAGTCAGCACCGGGATCAGGGGCCTGCCGGTCTGCGCATCGAAATGCAGCGTGCGCACCGTACACGACAACGAGAGGACGGCGGCCATAGCGATCAATCCCCCTCCGGCGTCTCATGGCATCAAGCCTTTTAATGGCCAAGCAGATAACGGCTCACTACCCAGTACTTGACTGCCACCAACAGACCCGTAAAGACCACAATCAGCGTCACCACGAACAGGCTACGCCGCACGCGCCGCTTCGCGGCCGTGGGCCGGGACGGATCAACGCCCGCCATCCGGCCCATCCGCATCGTCTCCATCCCTCGGGCAAGACAACGTGTCCGGCCCGTCGAGGAAGTCCGCGAGCGCCTGCTCGGCCAGGCTTCGTGTGAGGTACGGTCCGTGCGACGACCCTTCGCGGACCTCGAAATACCAGCCACCGGCTGCGCCTCCAGGATCATCCACATGAAACACACGCTGATCACGGAAATGTACTCGGCTCATGGTCTTGCCTCCCGGCACGTGCAGGTCCGCTCGCTGCGCTGTGCCCTTCCCCCGATCTCGAAGTCCGGGACTCTGAACGTGCGAGCCCT
>JASBUE010000007.1 GCA_030148045.1 Candidatus Tenderia sp. | reverse complement strand
CTGGTCGTAGGCCTTTTGCTCACCACCGAATTTCTTCGCCTGTGTCACGGTCAATGCCGCCGTCAGTGTCGTCTTGCCATGGTCAACGTGACCAATGGTGCCCACATTTACGTGCGGTTTCGTACGTTCAAACTTTTCTTTGGACATCGATGCACCCTCTATAAATTAAAAATATTCCAAGAACTTCTTAACCGAAAAATCAAAACCTGGAGCCCATGCCCGGATTTGAACCGGGGACCTCTTCCTTACCAAGGAAGTGCTCTACCCCTGAGCTACATGGGCGAAACACCTTTAAACTGCGACTGCCACTATATTAAAGAGTGCCGCCCATCAAGTATGGAGCGGGTGATGGGAGTCGAACCCACGTCATCAGCTTGGAAGGCTGAGGTTCTACCATTGAACTACACCCGCCCGACCTCTAAAATCGATTAGCACCACCGATGACTAGCCCGCACCGACACTTCCGCCGCAATTTTTTGAAACCTGGTGGAGGGGGGAGGATTCGAACCTCCGAAGGCGGAGCCGTCAGATTTACAGTCTGATCCCTTTGGCCACTCGGGAACCCCTCCGAAACAAAGGCGGCTATTTTGGAGTAGAGTTGCTTTTCTGTCAACATCAAATCCAGGATAAATAGCCGCCAATCAGCCTGATAGACCCACTACCCGCCCCAAAACCTCTTACTCGTGCGTTTTCAAGCTGTTATGATGTGCCGACCGTCCAAAGTCAGGGGTCAAGCAAGGCAATGTCAGGCAATAAGATTTTGGTCACCGGCGGCGCCGGCTATATCGGCAGCCATGTGGTGCAGCAACTGCGCAATACGGGCAGAAACGTCGTCATTCTGGACAATCTCTCCACCGGTTTCCACCAAGCCGCCCAGGACACCGAACTAATCATCGGCGACACCGGCGACAAGGCGCTGGTCAACCAACTGCTGAAGGATCACGCAATCGGTGCGGTGATGCACTTCGCGGCCCATACTATCGTGCCGGAATCGGTTTCCGACCCCCTCAAATACTACGGCAACAACACCTGTTGCACCCGCAACCTGTTGGAATGCTGCGCCCGCCACGGCGTGAAGCACTTCATCTTTTCGTCTACCGCCGCGGTTTACGGTATTCCGGGGGAGGGACTGGCGCGCGAAGACACTCCGCCCAACCCAATCAACCCCTACGGCACGTCCAAACTCATGAGCGAGTGGATGCTGCGCGACCTCTCCGCCGCCACCGATCTCACCCACGTGGTGCTGCGCTATTTCAATGTCGCCGGCTCGGACCCGCAGGGCCATATCGGCCAGTCCACCCGCAAGGCCACCCTGCTGACCAAGGTCGCCTGCGAGGCCGCGCTGGGTATCCGCGACCACGTCGCCATCTTCGGCACCGATTATCCCACCCCGGACGGCACCGGGGTGCGTGACTACATCCACGTCGAAGACCTAGCCAACGCCCACCTGATGGCGCTGGACTACCTGGAACAGGGCGGCGAATCCAACACCTTCAACTGCGGTTACGGCCACGGCTACAGCGTGCGCGAGGTACTGGACATGGTGGCCAGAATCAACGGCGCACCACTGCATATCAAGGAACTACCGCGCCGCGCCGGCGACCCCCCTTCCCTGATCGCCGACGCCGGCCGCATCCGAACAACCCTGGGCTGGCACCCCAAACACGACAACCTGGAACAGATCGTCACCACCGCGCTTAACTGGGAACGCAAGCTCCTGCAGGACGATTTCCGCAACCAATGAATGCAGAATCTGCAAGGATTGGCTAATATCGGTAGCATTTGCAATTAATACATGGAGTTAACGTGAAAAAACTCATTGCTGCGGCCATCGGGGGACTCCTGCTCGGCAACGCCGCCGCCCAGGAGACCTATTATGTCGACGACGAACTGGTGATCACCATGCGCGGCGGCAAGGGCACCGAGTACCAGATCATCCGCACCCTGAAAAGCGGCGCCAAACTGGAAGTACTCGAGACCGACGAAGAGGCGGGCTACTCACTGGCGCGCACCAGCGGCGGCGCCGAAGGCTGGGTGCTGACCCGCTACCTCACCCCGACCCCCATCGCCAAGCACCGGCTGGCCACCGCCGAGCTGGAGATAGCCAGTCTGGAGAAACAACTTGCCGATCTCACCGCCCAGCTGGAACGGGCGCGCAAATCCCGCGACGCACTGGACCAGAGCAGCACACAACTGGGAGAGGAAAACCAAAAACTGCAGCAGGAGCTGGAACACATCCGCGAGATTTCGAGCAACGCCATCGCCCTGGCTCAAAACAACAAGGAATTGCGTGAAAAATTGATTCGCCTGGAGACCGACCTGCAGGCCATGGAACAACAAAACGCCGTACTCAAGGATCGCAGTGCCCGCGACTGGTTTATCACCGGCACCGGCGTCACCATCCTCGGCATCGCCATCGGCCTGATTCTGCCCGGGGTACGCATCCAGCGCAAGTCCAAGTGGAGTGAGTTATAAGGCCGTTGGCCGTTGGCCGTCAGATTACCCCATAAGTTTTTACTGTCAACCGCACACTGATAACTGACAACTTTTATTTATTCAACTGCGTCACGTCCCTCACCGCCCCGCGCGAGGCGCTGGTGGTCATGGCCGCATAGGCCTGCAAGGCCGCGCTCACCCGGCGCTGGCGATTGACCGGCCGCCAGGCCGCTGCGCCCCTGGACTCCATCGCCTGACGCCGCGCCGCCAGCTCATCGGCGGACAGCGCCACATTAATGGTTCGCCCGGGGATATCGATCTCGATGGTGTCCCCCTCCTCCACCAGGCCGATGGCACCGCCCGCGGCCGCCTCGGGCGAGACATGGCCGATGGACAGGCCCGAGGTGCCGCCGGCAAAAAGGCCGTCGGTGATCAGGGCACAGACCTTGCCCAGGCCTTTCGACTTCAGGTAACTGGTAGGATAGAGCATCTCCTGCATGCCGGGCCCGCCGCGCGGCCCCTCATAGCGAATGATGACGACATCGCCCGCTTTGACCTGATCACCCAGGATCGCCTCCACCGCCGCTTCCTGGCTTTCGAAGATGCGCGCCGGTCCGCTGAATTTAAGAATGCTTTCATCCACACCCGCGGTCTTCACGACACAACCTTCTCGGGCGATATTGCCGGACAGTACCGCCAGGCCGCCATCCCTGCTGTAGGCATGATCCAGGTCGCGGATGCAACCGTTGGCGCGGTCCAGGTCCAGGGCCGGCCAGCGCTTCTCCTGGCTGAAGGCCTGCTGGGTCGGTACGTTGCCGGGCCCCGCCCTGTAAAAGGTATGCACCGACTCATCGCTGCTGCGGCTGACATCCCAGTGGTCCAGTGCCGCCTGCAGGGTGTCGGAATGCACGGTCTGGACCTCGGTATGCAACAAGCCGCCGCGTGCCAGCTGGCCCAGGATCCCCATCACGCCGCCGGCGCGATGCACATCCTCCATATGATAGAGCTGGGTGCTGGGCGCCACCTTGCACAGCTGCGGCACCCGGCGCGACAGACGGTCGATATCGGTGACACTGAAATCCACATCGGCCTCCTGGGCCGCCGCCAGCAAGTGCAAAATGGTATTGGTCGAGCCGCCCATGGCGATATCCAGCGACATGGCGTTTTCGAAGGCCGCCTTGCTGGCGATGGCACGCGGCAGCACCGAGGCGTCGTCCTGCTCGTAATAACGCTTGGCCAGTTCCACGACCAGACGGCCGGCGCGCAGGAACAGCTCTTTTCTGTCCGCGTGGGTGGCCAGCATGGAGCCGTTGCCCGGCAGCGACAGCCCCAGGGCCTCGGTCAGACAGTTCATGGAATTGGCGGTGAACATGCCCGAACAGGAGCCGCAGGTCGGGCAGGCCGAGCGCTCCATGGTCAACACATCTTCGTCGGATTCATTGGGATCGGCCGCCGAGACCATGGCATCGACCAGGTCCAGGTGCACCTCCTTGCCATGGATGATCGCCTTGCCCGATTCCATCGGTCCACCGGAAACGAACACCACCGGCACGTTGAGGCGCAGCGCCGCATTCAGCATGCCGGGCGTGATCTTGTCGCAGTTGGAGATACAGACAATGGCGTCGGCGCAATGGGCGTTGACCATGTACTCGACAGAATCTGCAATCAGTTCACGCGACGGCAGTGAATACAACATGCCGCCGTGCCCCATGGCGATACCGTCGTCCACGGCGATGGTGTTGAACTCCTTGGCCACGCCGCCGGCCTTTTCGATCTCGCGCGCCACCAGCTGGCCCATATCCTTCAGATGGACATGCCCCGGCACGAACTGGGTGAACGAATTGGCCACCGCAATAATGGGCTTGCTGAAGTCCTCGTCTTTCATCCCGGTAGCGCGCCACAGGGCGCGGGCGCCGGCCATGTTGCGACCGCCCGTGGAGGTGCGGGAACGATATTCAGGCATGATCGAGACCTCTAAGCTGTTAAATTATGAAAGAGGGTAACAATAGCAAATCCGGGGACCGGACGCGATATGACCAGACCGAGCTCGGCAATGCGCCCCACCCACATGTCGAATCTATGATTAGGGCCTGTTAACACTAATTTCAAAGCAGCGCCGGCGGCCCATTTTTCTCGGGACAAGGCGCATTGAGCGGCAGTGTACTTGCCGTACATGAGCGAAATGCAACGCCGTCCCGGGGAAAATGGGCCCCGTCCCGTCGGGTTGCGCCCCAAATCGGGCCATGCGGCGTTGCTCGGCGCTCATTTGGAATAACCAAACTACGCTTCTCGCGCCTTGCCTGGCCCGATTTGGGACAGCAACGCTGCTTTGAAATTAGTGTTAACAGGCCCTAGCCATCGGCGCTGCTCCAACATTGGCCCCGCGCAGCGGAAATAGCGTAAAATTCGCCCCTTCGACAAAGAAACAGCGCCCCCGGAGCGCCCCCATGACCACCCTCGCCAAACTGGAAAAGAAACTGCTGCACTACACCGGCAAGGCCATCGCCGACTTCAACATGATCCAGAAGGGCGACCGGGTGATGCTGTGCCTGTCGGGCGGCAAGGACTCTTTCACCCTGCTCTACCTGCTCAATCTGCTGCGCCGCCGGAGTAACAACAAATTCGAACTCTTTTCCTTGACTCTCGACCAGGGTCAGCCGGGCTGGGACGACAGCGGCCTGCGCGCCTGGCTGGAACGGCACAGGATTCCCTTTGAGGTCTACAAACAAGACACCTATTCGGTGGTGATTGACAAGGTACCCGAGAGCAAGACCTACTGCTCGCTTTGTTCACGCCTGCGCCGCGGCAGCATCTATACTTATGCCGGCAAACACGGCTATACCAAGATTGCCCTGGGGCACCACCGCGATGACCTGATCACCAGCCTGATGATGTCGATCCTCTACAATGGCGAGGTAAAATCGATGCCGCCCAAGCTACTCACCGACGATAAGCGGCATATCGTCATCCGGCCGCTGGCCTACTGCCAGGAGAAGGACATTGCCGAATTCGCCGAACTGATGGAATTCCCCATCATCCCCTGCAATTTGTGCGGCTCGCAGGAGAACCTGGCGCGCCAACGCATCAAGCAGTTGATCAACGATCTGGCCGCGGAAAACGAGAAGATCCCCAGCAACATGCTGCACGCCCTGCAGGCGTTGCAGCCGAGTCAGCTGATGGACAAGCGGCACTGGGATTTCAAGCGCCTGGAAGAGCAGCGCCGGAACGCGCATGATGTCGGCACCGCGCCAGCTCAAACCGATCCATCCTGATCCTTACCGACCGGAACAAAAAAGGGGCAGATTCGATCTGCCCCCTTTTAAG
The DNA here is from genome assembly GCA_030148045.1 of Candidatus Tenderia sp. Lineage (GTDB taxonomy): Bacteria > Pseudomonadota > Gammaproteobacteria > Tenderiales > Tenderiaceae > Tenderia. Next base: position 2,413 of record JASBUE010000007.1, on the reverse strand, counting down.
TATCTTGGGAGTATCTTCAGGTTATTTTAACTCTATACCATCAGCTGGCTTGTCACCAGTGACAGTGAAATCACGACGCCCAGGCCGCCGATCAGCAGCGAGAGCGTATGCTCCATAACGGACCGTTTAATCTCTCTGTACATGGCGTTTCCCCCCAAAAAATCCCCAAAAAATAAACTTAAGCCATCAACTCAGTGGCGAACAGCGCAACTGAAACGATGATACCCAGAACGCCGGCAACAGCTCCAAAAGTCTTTTCCATGATAATTCTCCTCAAAAATTTGAATATTTAATGTGATTCCCCCAACCACCGGGACGCCGTCCTCGCGGGGTTAGCAGAACCTTAGCAAAAGACTAAGGCTTTTTTCAAGTTTTTTTACTAAAAAAGTCGGAAATTAAACTCATTGATATCCATAAGGTTTCTTAGATATAGCTGTTCTACGGGGCAAGACCGGCCGGGAGCGAAGGGTGCAAAATGGTGGAAAAAAAGCGACAATCGACGGCGCCGAAACCAGAATTCCTGCACGCAGATTCAAAGGCTTAGTTATCTTGATCAAAAATAAATAAGGATTGTACTTACGTGAGCGACACAACCGACACCACTCAACCCTTTGTCCACTGGTTTCGCCAATCCTCCCCCTATATCCACGCCTTTCGCGGCCGCACTTTTGTGCTGGCCTTCGACGGCGCGGCCGTCGCGGACCCCGATTTTCCCGCCCTGATCCACGACATCGCCCTGCTCAACAGCCTGGGCATCCGCCTGGTGCTGGTGCATGGCGCCCGCCCCCAGATCGAACAGCGGCTGAGTGAACGCAAGGCCAGGATCGACTACGTCAACGGCCTGCGCGTCACCGATGATATCGCTTTAGCCTGCGTCAAACAGGCGGTGGGCAGCGTGCGGGTGGAGATCGAGGCGCAGCTCTCCATGGGGGTGGCCAACTCACCCATGGCCGGGGCGCGGATTCGGGTTGCATCGGGCAATTACGTAACGGCGCAACCCCTCGGCGTGCGTGACGGCATCGACTATTGCCACACCGGCGAGGTGCGCCGTATCGATGCGGAGGCCATTCAGCAACGTCTAGACGACGGCGCCATCGTACTGGCCTCGCCGCTGGGGTACTCGCCCACCGGCGAGACATTCAATCTGACCGCCAACGAGGTGGCGACAGCCATCGCGGTGGCACTGCAGGCGGACAAACTGCTGTTCCTTGCCGAGGGCGACGGCATTCACGACACCGAGCATCACCTGATGCGCGAGTTGAGCACCGAGCAGGCCCAGCAATTGTTGACGCGCCGGCAAACCAGCGTCGACGAACTCAACCACCTGCACCACGCCGTCCAGGCCTGCCAGCGGGGCGTGGCCCGCACCCATTTGATCGACCGCCGCATCGACGGCTGCATGCTGCAGGAACTGTTTACCCGTGACGGCATCGGCACCCTGATCACCTCTGGACCGTTCGAAGAGACACGCCGGGCCAACATCGATGATGTGGGTGGCATCCTCAATTTGATCCGCCCGCTGGAAGAGAGCGGCGTGCTGGTACGCCGTTCACGCGAACAGCTGGAACTGGAGATCGATCACTTCATCGTAGTGGAGCGTGACGGCACCGTCATCGCCTGCGCCGCCTTATATCCCTATGCCGGGGAGCATGTGGCCGAGCTGGCCTGCATGGCGGTACACCCCGATTACCGCAAGGCCAATCGCGGCGGCGAACTGCTGGCCTATACCGAAAAGGCGGCCAGGGAACGGCGCATCCAGCGCATCTTCGTGCTCACCACCCAGACCGCGCACTGGTTTCAGGAACGGGGCTACCAGGCCGGCGACATCGACGACCTGCCGGTACAACGCAAATTGCTATACAACTATCAGCGCCGGTCGAAGGTGTTTATCAAGCGGCTGGAGGCGTAAGCCTCCGGCTTTATTTATTCCCCGCCCGAACCAAGCCGCCCAGGCCCGCCTCGACCAGCGCCTCATCCAGATATTGCCGAATCTCCCGGGCCGACTCCAACTTCAACACCTCGTCCAGCAGCTGCCGGGCCCGGGCGCGCGCCACTTTGCGGATCACCCACTTGATACGCAGCAGGCTTGAGGCGCTCATGCTGAGCGAATCGACGCCCAGCGCCATCAGCACCAGCACCGCCCGCGGATCGCCGGCCATTTCGCCGCAAACGCTCACTGGGCAGTGATGCCGCGCCGCTCCTGCGATGATCTGGCGGATTGCCATGATCACGGCGGGGCTGAGACTGTCATAAAGCTCGGCCACACTGGCGTTGTTGCGGTCCACCGCCAGCAGGTACTGGGTCAGGTCGTTGCTGCCCACCGAGACAAAATCCACCCGCCTGGCCACCGCCTCGATCTGGTAGATCAGCGAGGGCACCTCGATCATCACGCCGATACGCGGCGCGGCGATCC
>JASBUE010000334.1 GCA_030148045.1 Candidatus Tenderia sp. | reverse complement strand
TGCGACCAGACGACGATCTGAGCTGGAACTTAAATCAGCAGCCACTGGTCGTACGTAGGTGAGCCCTGGAACCAGCAGGCCGTGTTCATGGGCATCGGCGTGCCGGTGATCACCGACTACGAGATCTGGGAAAACAATCCTGAAAAAGTGTTCGGGGTGAGCAAGAAGTGGGCGGATGAAAACCCCAATACTCACATCGCCGTGGTCAAGGCCCTGATTCGCGCCGCCAAATGGCTGGATGACGACCATAACGCAAACCGTCCCGAGGCGGTGAAGATCCTGTCGCAATCCAACTACGTGGGTGCGGACTACGATGTGATCGCCAACTCCATGACCGGCACTTTCGAGTATGAAAAGGGCGACAAGCGTCCGGTGCCGGACTTCAATGTCTTTTTCCGCTACAACGCCACCTATCCCTATTACTCGGATGCCGTCTGGTACCTCACCCAGATGCGCCGCTGGGGCCAGATTGCGGAGGCCAAGTCGGATAGCTGGTACATGGATATCGCCAGGAAGGTTTACCGGCCGGACATCTACGAAAAGGCGGCCAAGGAGCTGATCGCCGAAGGCAAGATCCAGGCATCCGAGTTTCCGGATTTCGACACGGAGAACGGCTTCCGCCCGCCGCAGACCGAGTTCATCGACGGCGTGACCTATGACGGCACCAAGCCCAACGATTATCTCAAGCAGTTCAAGATCGGTCTGAAGGAAGATGACAAGGTCTAATCGCAAACAACCGCAGGGTGTGGTTTCGCACCCTGCATAAATCGAAGCGGGAGGGTGATATGAAAACCAAGCTGATCAACTTTCTCGAAATGACGGGGTTTACCTGGGTGGTGCCGATAGTGCGCCTCGGCAGCGGTGAAAACCCGCGCGAGCAGCTCAGTGATATGATGAACCTGATCGGGTTGCCCCTGCTCGCCATCGTCGTCTTTCTGTTCGTCTGGGCGGGTGCGGCGTCGCAGGTGAAGACCAGTCTCGGCGAATTGCCCGGCCCGGTCCAGGTGTGGGAGCAGGCCCAGGGACTGTATGCGGAACACAAGGCGTAGCGGGAGAAGGAGGCGGCCTTTTATCAACGCCAGGAAGAGCGCAATGCCAGGAAGCTGGCCAAGAACCCGGAGGCGCAGGTGAAGATCAGGGAATACACCGGCCGCGCCACCTTCATCGATCAGATATTCACCAGCCTGGCGACTGTCTTTAGCGGTTTCCTGGTCGGCGCCTTGATTGCCATACCCGCCGGAGTGGCTTGTGGCCTGAGCCAGAAACTCTATGGCGCCATCAGTCCTCTGGTGCAGGTGTTCAAACCGGTCTCGCCTTTGGCCTGGCTGCCCATCGTCACCATGGTGGTGTCGGCGGTGTATGTCACCGATGATCCGTTGTTCGAAAAGTCGTTTATTACCTCGGCCATTACCGTTACGCTCTGTTCGCTGTGGCCGACCCTGATCAACACTGCGGTGGCGGTGGCCTCTATCGACAAGGACCTGATCAACGTCGGCCGCGTGATTCGGCTGCACTGGCTGACCCAGGTGTTCAGGATCGCCATCCCGGCCGCGCTGCCCATGATCTTCACCGGCCTGCGCATCTCGCTGGGCATCGGCTGGATGGTGCTGATCGCCGCCGAGATGCTGGCGCAGAACCCGGGGCTGGGCAAGTTCGTCTGGGATGAATTCCAGAACGGCAGTTCCGATTCACTGGGACGGATCATGGTGGCGGTGCTGACCATCGGCCTGATCGGTTTTCTGCTGGATTGGATGATGATGACCCTGCAACAGCTGCTGTCGCATGACAAGACCACGGGGCGCTAACGAATCGAGGTGAGAGCAATGTCAGTTGTACAAATGCTTAAAAAAGAAGAAACGAACTTGGTCGAAGAGAACAGCGGCGACCGCCAGGGGCATTATCAGCGCGCCTTCCTGGATCTGAGCGGCGTCTCCATCGAGTTTCCGACCAAGAAGGGCTCCTTCAAGGCCCTGGACAATGTCAATCTCAAAATCGGCAAGGGCGAGTTCGTCTCCATCATCGGTCACTCCGGCTGCGGCAAGTCCACGGTACTCAATATCGTCGCCGGCCTGTATCAGGCCACCAGCGGCGGTGTGATTCTGAACGGCAAGGAGGTGGACGAGCCGGGGCCGGATCGCGCCGTGGTGTTCCAGAATCACTCCCTGCTGCCGTGGCTGACCTGCTACCAGAACGTAGAGCTGGCGGTAAAGGCGATTTTCAAAAAGAGAAAGAGCAAGCAGGAGATGAAGGAGTGGATCGAGCACAAGCTGAGACTGGTGCACATGGATCATGCCATGCACAAGTACCCGGCCGAGATCTCCGGCGGCATGAAGCAGCGCGTCGGCATCGCCCGCGCCCTGGCGATGGAGCCAACCGTCTTGCTGATGGACGAACCTTTCGGTGCCCTGGACGCCCTGACCCGGGCCCATTTGCAGGACTCGGTGATGGAGATCCAGGCCGATCTGAACAATACAGTGATTATGATCACCCACGACGTTGACGAGGCGGTGCTGCTGTCGGACAAGATCGTGATGATGACCAATGGCCCGGCGGCAAGTGTCGGTGAGGTACTGCATGTCGATCTGGAGCGGCCGCGCGATCGCCTGGTTTTGGCCAATGACAGTGGCTACAACGCATATCGTTCTGAAGTGTTGAAGTTTCTCTACGAACGCCAGCGCCGCCCGGATGAAAAATAGCTCATGAGCAAGGGTCCGAATCTCTCCGCCGCCGGAGCGATGGATGTGGGCCGTGCGCGGGACACCGACACCCATGCGCCGGTTGCCAGTTACCTGCGGCAGCTGAACACGCTGATCCTGGCGCGGCATCTTACCCTGCTGATGATCGAGGCGCAAAAACACCGCGGCGCCAGCATGGCGGTGCTGGCCGGCAACCGCGAGTTCGAATCGCGGGTGAACCAGAGCCAGCGGCTGATCCAGCGTTATCTGGATGTTATCCAACAGCTCAACCAACAGGCCGGCGGGCTGATTCCGGAGGAGAAGTGGCAAGGCATCAACCGTGACTGGCAGGCCTTGATCGAACATTGGCACACCGATCCGGCGATGATCAATTTCGAATTTCACAACCGCTTTATCGACAGGTTGTTGAAACTGGTGTGGGAACTGGTGGATCAGGCACGGCTGGTCGAGGCGGGCAGGCCGTCCGAAGGCATGGCCCATATGGTGTTGAGCGTGACACTGAAGCTGATGCCGGAACTGCTGGAAAACATCGCCCGCGTGCGCGGTCTCGCCACCCACGTTTGTTCCCTCGGCCACTCCGACATGGAGTTCGACAGCCGCTTCGTCTCGCTGATGCACTCCCTCAACATGAACAAGGAGAAGATGCGCATCATCTCCAGGGGACTGCGCCACGACATCCTGCGGGCGGTGCCCTCCCTGCCCGAAATACTGCTGCACGACCATAAACTCGATCAGTTGCAGCATACCGTCGGCAGTCGTATCACCGGCGCCGACCGCATCCGGCTCAACAGCGAGGAACTGTTCGACTTCGCCAGTGATGTCATCGACACCTATTCACAGGTCATCCATGACGGTATCACCTTCTTCCGGCGCCGCCTCGAGCGAGAGTTGGGCGTTTCCAATTATTGACCTCAGGAAGTCAAGCGTGGTCTGACTCCCCTAGCAATGCTCACATGGACTGAATGCGAAGAATCTAGAGATGCCCTGATGCTGTTAACCAGAGGTGTGTCAGTATCAGGCTGAGTAGCAGCAAAATCAGGGCGAGGCCGCGCCAAAATGCAATCGGGTTGCGTTCAAGAAGTGGTTGTTCTCCTTTGAGCAACTCAGGGTTGGGTTTGGAAAGGTCGGCCACCAGTTCGGACATGCGTTCGTAACGGGAAGCCGGATTGAGTTGCACCGCCTTTTCAATTGCCGCATCCACCCACGGCGGAATGGCGGGATTGATCTGCCTGGCCGGGATGTAACGTGCCCGCTTGAGTCCCCGTTCTGAGAGTGGTTTGCCGTAAGGCAGTTTCCCCGTCAGCATCCGGTATGCGATCACGCCGATGGAAAATTGGTCCGAACGGTTTGTTCCGGGGTAGCCTTCGAAATATTCCGGTGCGGCGTAGTCGTAGGTGCCGAGCTGGGTGCCGCGTTCTATAGGGGTGTTGATCTCTTGTATGCCGGCAATCCTGGTGGAACCGAAATCAACGATCTTAACCGTTCCGTGGGCGTCGATAATGAGGTTGCCGGGTTTTAGATCCTGATGAATCATCTCCTGACGGTGAAAGGCCCGGACGCCCGCCACGATCTGTTCGATAAGCGGGCGCACCGTGCGAACGTCGGCCTGGGGATTGTCGTGCATCCATTGTTCCAGTGTCTGCCCCTCGATGTATTCCGTAAGGTAGTACAAAAAGCGTCGCCTGCGTTTCGGTTCCAATACCCTGAGCACGTGCGGGCTGCTTATCCGTTTGCCGGCCCACTCTTCGTGCAAAAAAGCATCTATATATTCGGCGTCGTCGTCGAAATTGACGGACGGTGTTTTGAGTACCACTTTTCCCCCGGTTGCCGTATCGAGTGCCAGATAGATTTGCGTCCGTTTGCTGGCATGTATCTCTCTAAGTATTTTGTAGCCATCGATAACATGACCGTTTTCAAGCAGGGGCGGGAAGGGGCGTTCGGTCAGGTGTTGGTAGAACTCCTCCTCGTTTTGATTGGGTAATTCCTCTATACGTATGATCTGGCAGGTGACATTGTCGCGGCTACCCTGTCCCAGCGCCCGGGTGACGATATTGCGGGCCGCCCGTTCCAGATGGTCGCGGTCGGTGTGATATTGGGACACCAGTTGATTGCTATCAACATGCCCATGTACCCCGTCGGTGGTGAGGAGAAAGACGTCGCCTACTTCGACGTGGACGCTGCGGTAATCTATATCCACGTCGAGGTCGGCCCCCATGGCACGACTGAGAAAGGCCTTTTCTTTGCCGGCCCAGGTTTGGTGATCGCGCGTTAGGAGCTCGAGCTCGCCATGCCGCAGACGGTGGATCCGCGTGTCACCGACATGGAAGAGATGGGCGGTGGTCGATTTGATCACCATGGCGCTGAAGGTGGTCAACATGCCTTGGCCCTAGCCCTGTATCGTCTGGCCGCGGCCATAGAGCCAGCGATTAAGGGCGCCCAGCACTTTTTGGCCGGAACTCTTGACCGTCCACGATTCAGAGGTACTGTAGTAGTCGCTCAGAAATCCCGTTATGCAAGTCTCCGCCGCCTCGCGTCCGGCCTCGGCGCTACTGACACCGTCGGCGATTGCCGCGGCAACGCCTTTGGTTACCAGCAAGGATGCGTCGGGTATGCGAATGCCGCAGGCATCTTCATTGAAGTCCTTGATACCCTTTGCGCTGCATTGGCCGGCACTGATGCGCAGACTGGAACTCATGCATGATCCCGCTGGTGGGGAACGGCGCCGAACCGGGCGCCGCCTCCGTCCTTTACCGATAACGAACCTACTTTACGTCAATCATCTGTACAGTGCCATCCGGCATGACCTCGGCTATCTGACCTTCCGGCTCCTCGAGATAGAAGACGATCAGGGCGAACACCACGGCCGCGATCAGCCCGATGAACAGGAAGAACCGGTCATAATCCACCAATGAGTTAACGGTGAGAAAGGTCACCGCACCCACATTGCCGAAGGCACCGGCCATGCCTGCGATCTGTCCGGTCATGCGGCGTTGTACCAGCGGCACCATGGCGTACACGGCCCCGGACCCGGCCTTGGAAAAGATGCCCGCGACAATGGTGACACCCACCACCAGCCAGACCGGCCAGGTCTGGTCCACCATGCCCAGGAGCAGGAAGCTGGCCGTGATGCCGGCGAACACTATCACCAGGGTACGCTTACGGCCGATGATGTCACTGATCCAGCCGCCGCCGGGACGTGCAACGAGGTTGATGAACGGATAAATGCCCGCCAGCAAGGCGGCGGAAACCTTGGGGATGTCGAACCAGGAAACATAAAACATGGCCAGCATCGAGACCACCGCCAACTCGGTGCCGAAGGTGACAAAGTAGGCCCAATCAAGAATCGCCACCTGCTTGAATTTGTAGCGGTGCAATTCCGGCAGGGGGGTTTTCAACACATGACCGTTGACCTGCCAGATCTTCCATGCCTGGAGTAAATAGATGGCGGTCAAAATCGCATAGATCACATAACTGGTGTTCTGATCGATCAAGCCCATCTGCGCTGGTGACAGCTTCCAGGTCAACAGTGCCAGCGCCAGAAACAAGGGCGCATTCATGAGGATGTACAGGATCAGGTCTCCGCCGCCGGTGACCTCCATGGCGCCCATCTTCTTGGATTTGAAATAGGTCGAACCCTTGGGGGTGTCACGTACCAGAAAATAGTAGGCAAGGCCGTAAACAATGGCGGCCACGCTGGCCACCGTGAGGGCAATGCGCCAGCCTTCGCCGGCACCCCCCATGTTGGCCGCGATGAAGGGCAGGGTCATGGCGGCACCGGCCGAGCCGAAATTACCCCAGCCACCGTATATGCCCTGGGCCAGCCCGGTCTGCCTGGCGGGGAACCACTCGCCGATCATGCGTATGCCTACTACGAAACCGGCACCGATAAAGCCGGCCAAAAAGCGCAACAGCGCCAGTTGCTCGTAACTGTCGACCCAGGCAAAGGCGATGCTGATCAAGCCACCCAAAATCAAAATACCGGTATACATGATGCGCGGGCCAAGCCTGTCCACCAGCATGCCCACCACGATACGGGCTGGAATGGTCATGGCGACATTGAGGATCAGGAGTACCTTGGCCTGCTGGTCGGAGAGCTGCAATGCCTCTTTGATGAAGGGCATCATGGGGCCCAGGCCCAACCAAACGACGAAGGTCAGGAAGAATGCGAACCAGGTGTAGTGCAGGATGCGAATGTTCGCGGCTTTGACATTAAAAACATTAAGTCTGCTTTCAGACATTGGAACACCTTATCGGCTTTGATGGAGTATGCCGCTGGATTTAGCAAGGGTTGTGCCATGTGTTTAGGTGATTGATTTCATAAAATAAGAACGCGTTCTGCACAAATTTGATCCAGGGGCGAGGTCTGTCTTTGGTGCATAAACTCCCTTGCATGTACAAGTGTGGAGCACGGAAGCCATATTGGCGGATGGGTCTGCCGGGCTGGCGAGATGAGGAACGACTCGTTCGATTATTCCCCTTTGATGCTCCTATCTCAGTGTTGGAGGGAGGAAGGGAACGACCGGCAGGCGGTGACCCTTTTCACTACCCAACACGGGGAGAAGCGGTCGGCGGGCGATAGCTCGCAGTAGCCTGTATCTTCACCAATACCGGTTTGATCGGCTATCGCTGCCGACAAGATCCGGAAACGGTGTGGCCGGGTGCTTTATGTGCGCACATTATCGGGGCGGTATTGCTTCAATTATGTGCCGCGGCGGTATCGCAAAACGCCCCAATATGGTTCAATTATTTATTTATTTGCTTTTAATTCAGAGACTTAAATGATTGTCTGCTTTCCTGGCACAGGGATTGCTCCGGTCCTGTAAACGGAATTTGGTTTCTTGAATTTGGAGCATGCTATGAAAGAGAAGTTGGTGTTGGTCGGCAACGGCATGGCGGGTGTGCGCACGCTTGAGGAGTTACTCAAGATCGCGCCGGATATGTATGACATCACCGTGTTCGGCGCCGAGCCCTACGGCAATTACAACCGCATCCTGTTGTCGCCTGTGCTGGCGGGCGAGAAGGGCATCGACGACATCATGCTCAACACGCCCGAGTGGTACGCGGAACACGACATCACCCTGCATGTGGGCAAGACCGTCGTCGATGTGGATCGGCGCAAGCGCAGGGTGATCGCCGCCGACGGCACCGAAGCGGAGTATGACCGCCTGCTGCTGGCCACCGGTTCCAATCCCTTTATCATTCCCGTGCCCGGTCATGAGCTGCCCGGCGTGATCGGTTTTCGTGACATCAAGGACGTGGACACCATGCTCGGCACCGCCAAATCACGTAAGCATGCAGTGGTGATCGGCGGTGGGCTGCTGGGCCTGGAGGCGGCCAACGGCCTGAAGATTCAGGGCATGGACGTGACCGTGGTGCACCTCACCGAGACCTTGATGGAGCGCCAGATGGATGAAGTGGCGGGCGGGATGTTGCAGCAGTCGCTGGAAGAGAAGGGGCTGCAGTTCCTCATGGCCACCCAGACCGAAGCCATTCTCGGCGACGACCGGGTCAGGGGCGTGCGCTTCAAGGGCGGCCTCGAGATCGCCGCCGACCTGGTGGTGATGGCGGCGGGCATTCGTCCCAATATCGAGCTGGCCAAGAAGATCGGCCTGCACTGCGAGCGCGGCATCGTCGTCAACGACACCCTGCAGAGCTTCGATCCCAAGATCTACGCCGTCGGTGAATGCGTGCAGCATCGCGGCGCGACCTACGGCCTGGTGGCGCCGTTGTTCGAGCAGGCCAAGGTCTGCGCCAATCATCTGGCCAGGTACGGCATCGGCCGTTACGAAGGCTCGGTGACCTCCACCAAGTTGAAGGTGACCGGTATCGATCTGTTTTCGGCCGGCGATTTTCTCGGTGACAACAGCACCGAGGAGCTGGTGATGAAGGACGCCGCCCGCGGCATCTATAAAAAGATCGTGCTCAAGGACAACCGGATTCACGGTGCCGTCATGTACGGCGACACCGTGGACGGCGCCTGGTATTTCCAACTGCTGCGCGACGGCACCGATGTCTCCGATTTCCGCGACACCCTGATGTTCGGCCAGGCTCATCTGGGTGACTCGGGTCACGGGGGGCAGAACGCCGCCTCGGCCATGAGCGACGCTATGGAGGTGTGCGGTTGTAACGGCGTCTGCAAGGGCGACGTGGTGAAGGCGATCACCAGCAAGGGGCTGTTTACCCTGGAAGAGGTGCGCGCCCACACCAAGGCCTCGGCCTCGTGCGGTTCCTGCACCGGGCTGGTGGAACAGATTCTGGCCTCCACCGTGGGAGACTACTCCGAAACACCGAAGAAGAAGGCCATGTGCGGTTGCACCGACTTCACCCATGACGAGGTGCGTCAGGCCATTGCTGACAATAATCTCACCGCCATCCAGGCGGTACGCGAATTCCTGGAATGGAAAACCCCGGACGGTTGCGCCGCCTGCCGTCCGGCGTTGAACTACTACGTGCTGGCGGCCTGGCCGCGCGAGGCCAAAGATGATCCGCAATCGCGCTTCATCAACGAGCGCGCCCACGCCAATATCCAGAAGGACGGCACCTACTCGGTGGTGCCGCGCATGTGGGGCGGGGTGACCACGCCCAAGGAGCTGCGCGCCCTCGCCGACGCGGCGGAAAAATACAACGCCAAGACGGTCAAGGTGACCGGCGGCCAGCGCATCGACCTGTTCGGCATCAAGAAGGAGGATCTGCCCGCCATCTGGAGTGATCTGAACAAGGCCGGCATGGTCTCCGGCCACGCCTACGGAAAATCCTTGCGTACGGTGAAGACCTGTGTCGGCTCCGAGTGGTGCCGCTTCGGCACGCAGGATTCCACCGGGCTCGGTATTCAGATCGAAAAGATGACCTGGGGCTCGTGGACGCCGCACAAGTTCAAGATCGCCGTCTCCGGTTGTCCGCGTAACTGCGCCGAGGCGACGATCAAGGACTTCGGCGTGGTCTGTGTCGACTCCGGCTACGAACTGCATGTGGGCGGCAACGGCGGCATTCACATCCGCGCCACCGATCTGCTCTGCAAGGTGACCAGCGAAGAGGAGGCCAAGGAGTACTGCGCCGCCTTCATGCAGCTCTATCGCGAAGAGGCGCATTACCTGGAACGCACCGCACCGTGGATCGAGCGGGTGGGATTGAGTTACGTCAAGCAGAAGGTGGTGGAGGATGAAGTCGGGCGCAAGGCCTTGTACCAGCGTTTTCTTGAATCCCAGGAGGTGTTCCAGTTCGATCCCTGGGCCAAGGAGGCGGCGGATCAGCAGGCGCGCAGGGCCTATATTCCTATTAAGAAGGTTGGATAGATATTTATTAACACGTTGCTAATAATGAATGCCCGTCTCCCGGAACGCGCTGCGGATACATCCCTGTACGCTTCCTGAGTGTCCCTTTGTGTTCTTCGTGGTGGAAATATTTTTTGTAAAGGTAAAGTTGAATGAGTAACTGGATTGAAATCGGATCACTGGACGAGATTCCCAGGCTGGGTTCCCGCGTTGTAGAAAGCGCCGCCGGCGACATCGCCGTATTCCGCGCCGCCGATGACAGCGTCTTCGCCCTGCGCGACCAATGCCCGCATAAGGGCGGCCCCCTGTCGCAGGGTATCGTCCACGGCCGTAGCGTGAGCTGTCCGCTGCATAACTGGACGATCGACCTGGTCAGCGGCGAGGCCCAGGCGCCGGATGAGGGCTGCACCGGGAAATATGAGGTGATGGTGGAGAACGGGGTGGTGTATCTGGCGCTGTAGCCAATGAGTATCTCCATTCAAACCACCTGCCCCTACTGCGGCGTTGGCTGCGGCGTAATTGCAACGGTATCCGATGACGGTGTCGCGATCGCCGGTGACAAAGAGCATCCGGCAAATTTCGGCCGGCTCTGTTCCAAGGGCTCGGCCCTGGGGCAGACCGTCGATCTGGATCAGCGTCTGCTCTATCCGGAAGTGCACGGCCACCGCATCGACTGGGACAGCGCTTTAGACACGGTCGCCGACGGTTTCGGGCGTATCATCAAGGAGCACGGCGCCGATGCGGTGGCCATGTATGTCTCCGGCCAGTTGTTGACCGAGGACTATTACGTCGCCAACAAGCTGATGAAGGGCTACCTCGGTACGGCCAATATCGACACCAACTCCCGCCTCTGCATGTCGTCATCGGTGGCGGGGCACAAGCGCGCCTTCGGTGCCGACACGGTGCCCTGTTGTTACGAAGATCTGGAGCGGGCCAAGCTGATCGTGCTGGTGGGGTCCAACACCGCCTGGTGCCATCCGGTGTTGTATCAGCGTATGGTCCAGGCCAAAAACGACAATCCCGATTTGCAGATCGTTGTGGTCGATCCGCGCCGCACCGCAACCTGTGACATGGCCGACCTGCATCTGCCGTTGCGGCCGGCCACGGACGCGATCCTGTTTAACGGTTTGTTGGCTCATCTGGACGATGCCGGCGAGACCAATGAGCTGTTCGTCAGCAACTTCACTGCAGGACATGATGCCGCCCTGGCGGCGGCACGGGCGAGTGCTTCATCGATACAGGCGGTGGCCGAACATTGCGGTTTACCGCTTGCCGACGTGGCCGAGTTCTATCGCCTGTTCGCACGCACCGAGCGCGTTGTTACAGTCTACTCCCAGGGCGTCAACCAGTCCTCCAGCGGCACCGACAAGGTGAATGCGATCATCAATTGTCATCTGCTCACCGGCCGTATCGGCCGTCCCGGTATGGGGCCGTTTTCGTTTACCGGCCAGCCCAACGCCATGGGCGGGCGCGAGGTCGGCGGCCTGGCCAATATGCTGGCGGCCCACATGGAGATCGATGATCCCGGGCATCGCGAGCTGGTGCAGGGATTCTGGCGGTCGCCGCTGATTGCCGATCGGCACGGGCTGAAGGCGGTGGATCTGTTTGACGCAATTGAGGAAGGCAGGGTCAAGGCGGTCTGGATCATGGCCACCAATCCGGTGGTGAGCATGCCCGATGCGGATCGCGTCAAAGCCGCATTGCAGAAGTGCGAGCTGGTGGTGGTCTCCGATGTGATGCGCGAGACCGACACCACGGCGCTGGCCCACGTGCTGCTGCCGGCCTTGGCCTGGGGCGAGAAGGAGGGCACGGTGACCAATTCCGAGCGTCGCATCTCGCGCCAGCGCGCCTTTTTGCCGCCGCCGGGCGAGGCCAGGGCCGATTGGTGGATGGTTGCCGGGGTGGCCAGGCGAATGGGGTTTGGTGCGGCGTTCGATTACAGCTCGTGCGCCAGCATCTTTCGTGAACACGCGGCCTTGTCGGGCCATCGGAATAGTGGTCAGCGTGATTTCGATATCTCCGCCCTGAGCAAGATTTCCGATGCCGGGTATGATGCGCTGGCGCCGATCCAATGGCCGCTGGTAAACGGCGGGGGCAGGGCGCGCATGTTCGCTGACGGACGTTTCTTTACGCCGGATGGCAGGGCGCGCCTGTGGCCGGTCGAACCGCGGCCGCCCCGGAATCCGCTCACGGATGATTTTCCTTTTACCTTGAACACCGGCCGGGTGCGTGATCAATGGCACACTATGACGCGCACCGGCAAGGCGGCGCGTCTGAGCGAGCACAGTCCCGAGCCCTATGTGGAAATACACCCCTACGATGCGAGAGACACAGCGCTGACCGACGGCGCGCTGGCGCGGGTGTTCAGCCGCTGGGGCGAGGTGATCGTGCGGGTTAAACTGAGCGAGGATCAGCAGCGCGGCAGCGTCTTTATCCCCATGCACTGGAACGACCAATGTTCAGCCCGTGCGCGAGTCGATGCCGTGGTTAATCCGGTGACCGACCCGCTCTCCGGCCAGCCGGAATTGAAACAGACGCCGGTGCGTGTCGCAGCTTATCAACCGGCCTGGCACGGTTTTCTGCTGAGCCGGCGACGTCTGGATATGGCGGGCTTGAGCTACTGGACCCAGGCCAAGGGCGAGGGATTTTACCGTTATGAGATCGCTGGCGAGCAGGCCGACCAGGATTGGCCGGCCTGGGCGCGCAGCCTGTTGTGTGGCCCGGATGAGGAGGTGAACTGGGTCGAATACCTGGATGCCCGGGCGCATCATTACCGTGGCGTGCGCATGGTGGGGCGGCGGGTGGAGAGCTGTGTATTTATCGCGCCGGATCACGAATTGCCGCCACGCAGCTGGCTGGCCGGGCTGTTCGGCAAGGAGGCCTTGAACGATGATGAGCGCAAGGGGCTGTTGCTGGGACGGCCGCCGCCGGGACAGACCGATGCCGGGCGCATCGTCTGTGCCTGTTTTTCCGTCGGCGTCAACACCATCAAGGCCGCGATTGTGGAACAGCACCTGAATAGCGCCGAGGAGATCGGCCGGACCCTGAAGGCGGGTACCAATTGCGGTTCGTGCGTGCCGGAGTTGAAGCGCATACTCGCCATGATGGGGGAAAAGGGCTGAGCCGCCGGCGCTGCCGGGTTAATAGCACTTTGCGATGCTATTCCAGGCGGCGGCCTGTTGCGGCCGCCCCAAAAGAAAACCCTGCATGACGGTGCAGCCGTGGGCCATCAGGAAGTCGTGTGCCTCGACGGTTTCCACCCCTTCGGCGACCAGTTCGATATTCAGCGTCTGGGCCAGTTTGATGATGGCGCTGACGATGGCTTCGCTGTCGCTGTCGTGACCGAGTTCGCGTACGAATGACTGGTCTATCTTGAGCCGGTCGATGGCCAACCGCTTCAGATAGGAGAGGCTGGAATAGCCGGTACCGAAATCGTCGATGGCGATCTTGATGCCCATGGCACGCAGTTCCAGCAGCTCTTTCTCTTTCTCGCCGCGATGTTGCAGCAGGGTGGATTCGGTCAGTTCCAGCTCCAGCCATCCCGCCTGTGTGCCGGTCTGCTCCAGGATCTCCCTGACGCGTTCGGCAAAGCCGCCGTCCCAGAACTGGCGTGCTGAGACGTTCACCGCGATACGGAAGGCCGGCATGCCGGCCTTGTGCCAGGCCAGCATTTGCAGGCAGGCCTTGCGCAGCACCGCCTCGCCCAGCTGCACGATCATGCCGCTCTCTTCGGCGATAGGGATGAATTCGCTGGGCGGGATGTGGCCGCGTTCGCCGTGGCGCCATCGGACCAGCGCCTCGAAGCCGGTGATGCGTCCCAGGTCGACATCATACTGGGGCTGGAAGTCGAGTTCGAAGGCGTCGTTTTCGATGGCCAGGCGCAGGCCATGTTCCAGGTCGAGGCGCTGCAGCACCTGTTCATGCATGCTGCCGGTGTAGAACTGGAAGTTGTTACGACCGGCGGCCTTGGCGTGATACATGGCGGTGTCGGCGCTGCGGATGAGGGCGTTTTCGTCGGCGGCGTCCTGCGGATAGATGCTGATGCCGATGCTGGGGGAGGTGCGCAGCTCCTGGTCATTGATCTGGTAGGGCTCGGCGATCGAAGTGACGATCTTTTCGGCGACGCGGGCGGCATCCTCTTCATGGCCGATCTCGGATAGCAGCATCAGGAACTCGTCGCCGCCCATGCGCGCCACGGTATCGCTGTCCCGCACCAGTGATTCGAGCCGTTCGGCAACGCTGCAGAGCATGGCGTCGCCCACCTCATGTCCGAGGGTATCGTTGATGAGCTTGAACCCGTCGAGATCGATAAACAGTACCGCGACCATGCGCCCCGAGCGGCGTGCCTGGTGAATGGCCTGGCGGATGCGGTCGCCCAGCAGGGTGCGGTTGGCCAGCCCGGTGAGGGCATCGTGATGGGCCAGGTGATAGATGCGTTCCTAGGCCGCCTTGCGCTCGCTGATGTCGGAGAAAATCGCCATGTGATTGATAACGTTTTCGGAATCGTCCCGGACGGCGTTGATGGTGATCCATTTCGGATAGATGGTACCGTCCTTGCGCCGTTCCCAGATCTCCCCCTGCCAGTGGCTGTCTTGTTTGATGTGATGCCACATGTTTTGGTAGAACGCCTTGCTGTGCTGGCCGGACTTGAGGATGCGTGGATTTTTTCCGATCACTTCGTCGCGCCGATAGCCAGTGAGTTGCTCGAAGGCTCTGTTGACCGAGAGGATGTTGTTGTCCCGGTCGGTGATGACGATACCTTCGCTGCTGTTTTCGAACACCGTGGCGGCAAGCCTCAGGTCGCCCTCCATCTGGCGGCGCTCCTCGATCTCTTTTTGCAGGGCCAGGTTTGACTTGTGAATGCGCTGATCCGCTTCGCTCAGGGCGTTGGTGAGGGTGCAATATTCATCCTTGCGTGCCGCGAGCAGGGGCAGGGAAAACCGGCCGCTGCCCAGCTGCGCCAGATTCCTGATGATCAATATCAGCGGGTGAGTGATCCAGCGCACGATCAGCAACCCCATCAACATGGCGGCGCCGATGGCGGCCAACGAACGCAGCAGAAACAGGCCGATGACCTCGCGCTGTTGGGCGTTGAGCGGCGTCAGGCTATATTCGGTAATGACCGCGCCGATCAGTCGTCCCTGCCTTTCGACGGGGGCGTAGGCCAGCAGCCTGAGGTTATTGTTGTTAATTTCGGCAAACGGGCGGTCGCGTTGTTGCACCAGCTCCGCCGCATCCCGGATACCCTGCGGCAGGGCGCCGTCATAGCGTTGTTTCCGCGATGCTTGCGCGGCACCGCTGCGCGCCAGCACGGTTCCATCAGCATCAAGCACCGCAATGGATATCAGGTGCAGCAAGGCGCTGTCGTTGTGGGCCTGTTCGGAGCTGAGGATGCGGTTGAGCATGTCCAGTACGGCTTGGGAATCGCTATTGAACACACCCTCCGAGCTGCCGGCGGCGATGATGATGCTGCCGCGCACGGTTTCAGCCAGGGCGTTGGATTTGAGACGTTTGTCCCATTCGTCATATTCGAAATAGGCGACCGCCATGATGAAGATCAACAGCGGCACCAGTAGCACTACGATCAACTGCCGTCTTACCGAGTTTTTGATCCAACTGCCCAGTCGGAACGGGCTCATGCGATAGCTACCTCAATGGCTGGACAGCGAGGGTGTTTGTGCAACGATGGTCTTGACTGACGAGGCTGTCTGCTATCGATAGCAAAGGCGCGAGTCTGACGCAACACGAGCCGCTCAGTGAGTGGAAAGCGATTCGATTTGTCCAGACAACAGGCCCCCCGGCCTCCAGTGAACTCCATACCTCCTCCTGTGGGGAGCTTTTATAGATATATTTAACATATTTATATTAGAAATCAATAAAAACATAATATCGACATGCCCCTTACTTTATTAAGAAATCCACGTGGATGCCGCCCGCCTTTGTTCTCTTGGTGAAGCCGTGTCGCCGCGCCGCATTCGTATTTAAT
>JASBUE010000329.1 GCA_030148045.1 Candidatus Tenderia sp. | reverse complement strand
CGCTGGCCTTGAGGGGGGAATGATGCGGCGCGCCTTGCAGCTGGGTTTAGTGGTGCTCGCCATTGCCGTAATTGCCTGGTGGCTACAGCGCCCGGCAACCGATGTCGCTGAGCCCGAAGACCCGACCCTGGCCGAATTGGTCCGGGTCCTGGCCGGCGACAGCGAGGGCTGGATGCGCGCCGATAAGATACGTAGATTTGATTTCCCCCGGGACCACGGCCCCCATCCCGACTTCAAAACCGAATGGTGGTATTTCACCGGCAACCTCGAGGCCGACAACGGCCTCCGCTTCGGCTATCAACTCACTTTCTTTCGCATCGGTCTCAAGCCCGGAAAGGTAGAGGATGCCTCCGCCTGGCGCACCCATCAGATCTACATGGCCCATTTTGCCTTGACCGACGTGCAGGGCAGGCGCTTCCACTACTTCGAGCGTTTCGCCCGCGCCGCCCAGGGACTGGCGGGCGCCCGGGCCGAGCCCTTCGCCGTTTGGCTGGAAGGGTGGCGCGTCAGTGGAGGCGATGACGGCTTTTTG
Organism: Candidatus Tenderia sp.; assembly: GCA_030148045.1. Taxonomy (GTDB): domain Bacteria; phylum Pseudomonadota; class Gammaproteobacteria; order Tenderiales; family Tenderiaceae; genus Tenderia. The sequence continues at coordinate 4,393 of JASBUE010000329.1, read as the reverse complement.
CCCCTGCAGCTACATGCAGAACAGGACGACGTCGCCGTCGCGCTTACCCTCGACAGCAGCAAACCACTGGTGCTGCAGGGCGAACAAGGGCTGAGCCGGAAAAGCGCCGCGCCGGGCAATGCCTCCTACTATTATTCCCTGACGCGCATGCCCAGCCGCGGCGAGATCCGCATCGGCGAGAAAACTTATCAGGTGGCCGGTAACAGCTGGCTCGATCGCGAATGGTCCACCTCCGCCCTCGGTGCCGACCAGGTCGGCTGGGACTGGTTCGCCCTGCAGCTCTCCAGCGGCCGCGAACTGATGTACTACCGGTTGCGCAATAAAAACGGCGGCGCAGACCCGCACAGTGCCGGTGCGTTGATTGATCCACAAGGCCATGTGACGCGTCTCGATAATGACGACGTGCGGATGGAAGTGCTGGGTCACTGGATCAGCCCGGACACCGGTATCCGCTATCCGCTACATTGGCGTCTCACACTGCCAGATTATGATATTGACCTGGAAATCAGACCGCGCCTGTCGCAGCAGGAGTTGAATGTCTCGGTGCGCTATTGGGAAGGGGCGGTAGCGGTTGTGGGGCAGGCCGATGGAAAAGAGATCGGCGGCAGCGGGTATCTGGAGTTGACGGGGTACGAATGATGGATTTGCGTTCTAAACAGCCATCTGTAATCCTTAACAAAACGGCGGGCATGGGCTGGCGAGGGAGGTCCGGCAAGCGGCTGGCGTGTTTCCGTACGTTGATCTATCCAGTGAGTAAATGGTGATCTGTTCTCTAATTTCCATCTGACGGGTGGAGATGTCATTTGTACTTGGGGTAAGTCCCGTGGAGCTTGGGACAAGATATACGTCCGATTAAATCCATCCGTTTCATCAGGCAAGTTCAGCAATCTCTGGTTTTGTTCGAACCAACAACAGGAGGCGCTTATGATTTCATTTCCCTCATTATTTCCGCGATGCTACCGGGGCATTGCACTGCTGCTGTGTGCCGCCGCTTTCGGCGCCGGTGTCGCGCAGGCGGCCGAGCCGGGCGCTGTGCCGACCCGGCTGACCGTACGTGTGGTGGCCCAGGACGCCAAGCTGATCCAGGACGCCGTAGGTGGGGCATCCATCACCGTGCGCGACCTCGAATCCGGCGAATTGCTGGCGCAGGGGCTGCAGCGCGGCGACTCCGGCAGCACCGACAAGATCATGCGCCGGGCGCATGTGCGTGGCGAAAATATTTACGACCTACCGGGGGCGGCCGTGTTTTCGACCACCCTGGCGCTGACCCAGCCGACGCGCGTCGAGATCATCGCCGAGGGGCCGCTTGATTATCCGCAGGCGATGCAATCGGCCTCCACGACCTTGTTAATGGTGCCGGGCAAGGATGTGGCGGGAGACGGTGTGGTGCTTACGCTGCATGGCTTTATCGTCGAGCTGCTGGCAGCGGCGGATCTTGCCGGCGCGGCACCGGGCGCCGGGCTGCCGGTCGAGGCGCAGGTGCGCATGATGTGCGGTTGTCCCACCGAGCCGGGCGGCCTGTGGGATTCGAATCGCTATGAGATACAGGCGCAGTTCATCAGGGACGGCGTCGTCGTTGCCAGGGCGCCGCTGGACTATGCCGGCCGCCGCAGCACCTTCGCGGGTCGGATACGCCTTCCCGCCGAGGGCGCGGATTTACTGCGCGTGGTCGCCAGCGATCCCGGGGGTGTCAATTTCGGTATGGATGAGGTGAGACTGAAAGCTCAATGAGCGCGGGCACGCTCCTGAATAAATAGGGGTAAACAATAAACATTTGAATTAATTGCCTCTGTTTTTCCGGTGATGTGTGAACACCAATACACCTCGCCGCAGAATGCAGTTCGTTGAAGGAGTATAGTAAGTGAGCAACAACCAAACGGCGGCCGCTGACAACAACAAATCGCAAATCAATCCGCCGGTTTTCTTCGGCGCCGCGGCGCTGATTTTCGCATTCGTTCTGTTCGGTGCTGTGGCGCCCGATATCGCCAGCAGCGTGTTCGGCGAGGTGCAGAAATGGATCGTCGCCACCTTCGGTTGGTTTTATCTGTTGGCCGTAGCCGTTTTTCTGATTTTCAGCATCGGCCTGGCGTTGAGCTCGTACGGCCAGATCAAGCTCGGACCCGAGCAGGCGGATCCCGATTACAGCTATCTATCGTGGTTCGCCATGCTGTTCAGCGCCGGCATGGGCATCGGGCTGCTGTTTTTCGGCGTCGCCGAACCGATTATGCACTTTACCAATCCGCCGGTGGGCGAGGGCCATACGGCGGAGTCGGCGCGCGAGGCCATGGCCACCAGCTTTTTTCACTGGGGGCTGCATGCCTGGGCGATTTACGCGGTGGTGGGCTTGTCGCTGGCCTACTTCGGTTTTCGTCACGGCCTGCCGCTGACCATCCGCTCGGCCCTGTATCCGCTCATCGGCGAGCGCATCTACGGCCCCGTCGGCCATGTGGTGGACGTGTTCGCCGTGCTCGGCACCATGTTCGGTGTGGCCACCTCGCTGGGGTTGGGCGTATTGCAGGTCAATGCCGGGCTCAACTATCTGTTCGAGATTCCCGAGTCCACCTTGGTGCAGGTCGGCCTCATCGCTGTGATTACCCTGTGCGCCACGGTGTCCGTGGTGGCGGGACTGAATGCCGGCATCAAGCGACTCTCGGAACTCAACCTGATACTGGCCGTGGCGCTGCTGCTGTTTGTGCTCGTCGCCGGGCCGACCCTGTTTCTGTTGCAGGCCCTGGTGCAGAACACCGGGCTGTATCTGAGCGAGGTGGTGAGTAAGACCTTCAACCTCTATGCCTATGAGCCCAGCGGCTGGATCGGCGGCTGTACGCTGTTTTACTGGGGCTGGTTGATTGCCTGGTCGCCCTTCGTGGGTATGTTCATCGCGCGGGTGTCACGCGGGCGCACCATTCGTGAGTTTGTTTTCGGCGTGTTGTTCGTGCCGGTGGGTTTCACCTTTATGTGGATGACCTTCTTCGGCGGCACGGCGATCCACATGGAGCTGGGCGAGCTTCCCGGCGTGATATCGGAGGCGGTGGCCGCCAACGTGCCTACCGCCATCTTTACACTGTTCGAGCAATTACCGTGGAGTACACTTGCCTCGGGGATCGCCACTATCCTGGTGGTGACCTTTTTCGTGACCTCCTCGGATTCGGGCTCGCTGGTGATCGACATCATTACCTCCGGCGGCCATACCGATCCGCCGGTATGGCAGCGTATCTTCTGGGCCGTCACCGAGGGGGTGGTGGCCGCCGTGCTGCTGCTGGCCGGTGGGCTTACCGCGCTGCAGACCGCCGCCATCGCCGGCGCGCTGCCGTTTGCGGTGGTGATGTTGGTGATCTGCTACGGCTTGATCAAAGGGCTGCGCATGGAGGGCGTCAAGCGGCTGGCCCAGGGGATGCCTTCGGTGCCTGTCACCGGCGGTTCCAAGGTTCAGTGGCAGCAGCGTCTGAAAAAACTCATTAGTTACCCGAAAAAAGGTGACATAACACGTTTTCTTGCCACCACGGTCCAACCAGCACTGGAAGAGATGGCCGAAGAGATCCGCAACTCCGGCCTGGAGGTGGAGGTCGTCCACGAGGACGGCAGCGTCGAGCTCACCGTGTTACAGGGCGAAGAGCAGGATTTTCTATATGGCGTGCACACCGTCAGCCATTTGCTGCCGACCTTCGCCTTTCCCGAGTTCGACACCAAGGTCGACGAGCGCAAGCGCTATTACCGGGCCGAGGTCTACCTGATGGAGGGCAGCCAACATTACGACGTTTACGGCTACACCAGGGAGCAGGTGATCGGCGATGTGTTGGCGCAATACGAAAAGCATATGCACTTTCTGCATCTGGCACGTTAGGGGGGATGTCTGGCATGAAGGCGGCGCAGTGCCGCCGCCATTGTGCTACCGGCTTGTTCACGCATGTTTATGGTGGGGCAGCCCCATCGCACTGGGCTGAAGCGCCGGATTGGTGTTTGTATTCCCTTCAATGGTCAGAAAATATTCGATGCCAGCCGGCGCTGGCCCCTGTCGCCGCTCAACAAACAGCCGATTGCCTGCAAGTGCCTTCGCTCCTTTCTTGGCCTCACTGGCGAGATGCGCCACATCGTGGTGAGTGCTGCAGCGATCGAGACCGGGAACGGCGACACCGATGGAAAGGCTCAACATGTTATAGAAGCGTGGTTGCCCCTGCCTGTCCGGGGCAACTATGCCGCCGCGGCGCCGATCTTCCTCGTTATAGAATTCTTCTATCCGTTGGGGAAATTGCTTCAGGATCTTGTTGCAACGTCGTTCCCAGTCGGGGCTCCTGAAGATGATGATAAAATCATCACCGCCTACATGGCCGATAAAGTCCGCGCGCGGATCGATGTTTTCAAGAAACAGCTCCGCACTCTTTTTGATGATCTC